>CAYMKD010000246.1:0-4582 GCA_964390435.1 uncultured Pseudobdellovibrionaceae bacterium
AGAATTTATTAGTTTCAAATTGCAAGAAGACTTAAGACTTACAAAAGGAGATATGCTAGTTTCTCCAGACGCTCGAATCAGAGTTGATAAAAAACTTCATGGACAATTATGTTGGCTCACAGATAAAGCTTTTAAGAGTTCTGACAAGTACACTCTTATATGTGCAGGACAACATATAAATGCAGTAATTCATAAAATTTATAATAAAATTGATTTGATTTCGGTAAGTCGAATTGCAACTGAAGAGCTTGAATCAGGAGATGTGGCCGAAATTGAAATTCGTTGCGAGCAGCCACTTGTATTTGACAACTTCTCAAGATCTAAAGGTACAGGACACTTTATTTTGTTAGATAGAAATTCTGGTGCTATGACGGCGGCTGGAATTTTCATTTAAATAATGGCTTGTCTATTAAGGTATTTTTGATGAAGCTTCGATATTATGCATTGATAGTTGTGATTGTTGTCACTTCATTTGTTTTATTAAAATTGCCAGAATATGTAGATCTTTATCTTAATAGAATTATTCATAAAAATACCCAGAACCAGCATTTGGATTTGAATGGATGGTTCATAGCTGATCTTCATGCCGATACATTGTTGTGGGATCGCAATTTAAATAAATCCAATCATGGGCATGTAGATTTTGAAAGATTAAGAAAAGTTCCAGTAAAGTTACAAGTATTTTCGGCAGTCAGTAAAGTCCCGCGCGGAATGAACTATTTTAAAAATGATGGTGATAGCGATTTAATCAAACCTCTTATTATTTTTCAAGCTTGGCCTGTTTCAACCTGGTCGAGTCTAAAAGAGAGAGTTTTATATCAGGCGGAGTACTTAAAAAAATCTTTGCCCAAAAATGTCTTTCTTGTTCAATCAAAAAAAGATTTCTCAAAAATTGAATCTGTGGGTTCTCTAGGAGTTGTGTTGGCGATTGAAGGTTTGCACTCTCTTGAGGGAAAACTAGAGAACCTAGAGGATTTTTATCAAGCAGGGTATAGAGTTTATGGTTTATCACATTTATTTGATAATGAGGTTGCTGGATCCGCTCATGGGGTTAAAAAATATGGTCTTACTGACTTAGGAAAGCAGGTTGTATTAGAGCTTAACAAAAAAAAGCTTATAATAGACCTTGCTCATGCGTCTGATGATGTAATTAATGAGGTTTTAAATTTAAGTACTCAGCCGGTTTTAGTCTCTCACACAGGACTTCAAGGAGCCTGCCCGGGGCCGAGAAACTTAACAGACAAGCAAGCCAAATCTATTGCAGATCGTGGGGGTATTATTGGTTTAGGATTATGGACCGATGCGATTTGTGGCAAAAATATGGAAGATATTGTGAGAACATTAAATTATGGGAAGTCTTTAGTTGGTTCAAAAGCCATAGCTCTTGGATCTGATTTTGACGGAGCAGTTGAGGTCGTGTTTGATGTTGAAGGCTTAACGCAATTACCTCAGGCTTTGTTAAATGCAGGTTGGAGTGAACCTGAGGTGCGTGCTGTTATGGGTGAAAATATAAGAGACTTCTTAAAAGCAAACCTGCCATAAAACCAATTTGCGCACCGTTTAAGGAAAAGGTGCCTGGCACCTTTATTAGTTAACTCTTTTATAAATAAGACCACTGCAAGTTGGCCAGTCAGCTTCAATAATTTCTGTTATTTTAACTTCTGTGGCCTGCTTTTTTGCTGCATCCCATTTGATATCTAAGGTTAAGAGAGAGTTTGGCTGATGAGCCTCTTTATTTTCGAATAAGAAAACAACTTTATCGAAATAAGCATAAACAACTTTAGTGGCTTGACGGATTGTTGAAGAGTCAGGAGCTCCATTTTCTCCTTGATTAATAACACTAAGTTTTCCAGAAAAAAGCTCTTTATTTCCATTAAAAACTAATGACTTTGGACATTCGTATTCATCAAAACCTTCTTCAAGAATTGTTGTATAAGTACCATTGAGTTCGAAAGCTAACTGGTGATTACTTGCAGATGCAGTTTGAAAACAGAACATGCTAATTATTGTAACTAGATATGATTTCATGTCATTCTCCTTTAAAGTTTAGAGAAGTTAATCTATTAATTAACGATTGTTAGCAATAGAAGGATGTGCTTATTGAAAAAGTTATCCTCTAAATGGAATAGTCGAAGAGATCTTGCCAATTTGCGCACCGTTTAAGGAAAAGGTGCCTGGCACCCTTTGTATCAAATTGAAATATTGTAGGTCTTTAATAAGACAGTACATTTTTAAAAGTTCCCTATAAAACAAACATTTGATTGAATCAAACGTTTGTTTGATTTAACCTCATTTTATGACAGATTCAAATGAAGGTAACAAAAATTCAGAAGAGGCTAAGGGGCGTGAAAAAATCATGCAAGAGGCCATTAAGCTTTTTGCTCAAAAGGGACTTGCAGGTACGACTGTCAGAGAAATTGCTCAAGCAGCCGGGCTAAATCTGAGTCTTATAAGTTATTACTTTGGTGGCAAAGAGGGGCTTTACAAAGAGATCTTTCGTGAACATGCAATGAAGATTCAAAGCGATGTGACACAAATTTTAAGTAAAACAGATCGCAGTAAATTAACCGCTGAGCAGTTTGAAATGTTTTTAAAAATTATAATTGATCGCATGATTCAACAAAAAATTGAAGATCGCGATATGATGTTAATTATGCAGCGGGAACTCATTGCTGGTTTTCCTCATGCCAGAGAAATTCAAGAAAAAATACTGAGTCAAATAGGTGAGAGTGTTTGTGAAGTAATTAAAGCTGCACAAAAAAAAGGAATTGTAAGATCTGATATAAATCCTTATGTGCTTTTATTTCACATTATTCATGCTGTCGACGGCTATTTCATGACCTTGTCATGTCGAACTTTATGGGAAGACAAAATGTTTAAAATTCCAAAAGATATTGAGAAATTCAGAAATCATATGTGTGAACTTATACTGAAAGGGTGTCTCGTATGAAATGGCGATCTTTGATGATTATTTTATTAGCGGCAGAGCAAAGCGTGGCCATAAGCCTTAATGAGTACATGGGAGCTGTTGAAAAAAAGAATCAGTATATTGCATCTACAGATAAATCTCTTAAGGCGAGTGAGTATAAAAAGGAAGCCGGTGATATAGAGCTAAGTCCGTATTTATTCTTTCAATCAAATTATACGGATGATCAAAAGCCTCCAATTATACCAGGCTTTGGTGAGAAAACAATCACTCAAGCTTATACATTGGGAGTTAACAAAAAGTTTGCAACAGGAACATCAGCAAGTGTTTCAAGTTCATTAGCTAAATCAGATGTAACAGGTTCAATTTATAATACAGGTGATCCCGTTAAGGGCTCAATGGCCATTAGTATGAGTCAATCGCTGTGGAAAAATTCTTTTGGTCGTAGTACAGACCTTCGCTGGCAAAGAGAGGAGTTTGTTTTGAAAGCTGAACAAGCAGCTCTTTATGCGCAAAAAGAACTTTATTTAATTCAAGCTGAAGCGACCTTTTGGGACTATTGGTATCAACAAGAAGAAATTAAAATTAGACAGTCTTCTATTGAAAGATCTAAAAGACTTGAAGCTTGGAGCAAAAAACGTTTAAACAATGGGATAGGTGATAAATCAGACGTATTGCAAGCTCAAGCATTGGTCTCAACAAGAGATTTGCAAATGCTTAGCTCCAAAGATGAGCTTGTTGCGACTAGAAAAAAACTACTTAGTTATATAGACGAAAATCAAGATCGAGCTTATTTAAAAGTTGAAGCTGATTTTAATAAAAATAGAAGTCTTAAAGAATTTTTGTATGCTCAAGGAGACCGGGTTATCAGCTTAGAAGCCTGGGCTCTGTATTATCAGTCAAAAGCTAAAACAATTATTGCAAAAGAAGCTAAAGAATCAGTTAAACCTGATTTAAGTTTAGAAGCAAGTTATGCCACAAATGCTCAAAACACAGATTGGGCTAATACGGCCAACGATTCCTCTCAATCAGAGCGACCAACAAGTGTAATTGGTATTAAATTTTCAATTCCACTTGGCGGAGATGCAAAAGATGGAGTTAGAAATAGCGCTCTTTTTGAAGCCGAAAGCTCAAGACTTCAAGCAGAAAAAAAGTTGGCAGACTCAGAGGTGAGCTGGCAGGAACTACAAAGGCGTTATGAAGAATTAAAAAAGAAAATCGAAATATCTGAGAAATTAGCAGAGTTGCAAGTGGCTAAACTAAGCAGAGAGCAACAGCGTTTAAATCAAGGTCGCACCACAACAGCTCAAGTGATTACTTTTGAGCAAGACGCGGATGAGGCTCAACTTAATTTAATTAAACTTAAAAGCGAGTTAAAAAAACTTGAGACTCAAGCCAGATTATTTGTTGGTTTAAAAAAGGATGAAATATGAATATTGCAAAATTCTCTATTAATCGTCCCATTCTTATAACTTGTATTGTTTTTTTAATGCTGATTATGGGTGTGTTTAGTCTCAATAAAATGAGTGTGGATTTATTTCCAGATGTCACATTCCCGATTCTCTTTGTGCAAACCAATTATCCAGGAGCTTCGCCTCTTGATATTGAAAAGCAAATATCAAAACCCATTGAAGATGAGTTAATGGGTATTACGGG
>CAYMKD010000247.1:0-4524 GCA_964390435.1 uncultured Pseudobdellovibrionaceae bacterium
TCTAAAAAATATTTATTTATCTTATTTTTTAGGAGCAAAAATTGGAGTTCTCGGTCTCAATGGCTCTGGGAAATCTACATTGCTTAAAATTATGGCAGGCACGGATAATGATTTTCTTGGTGAAGCCTTTCCTGCAAAACAGCTCAAGGTTGGTTACCTTCAGCAAGAGCCTGAGCTTGATCCTGAAAAAACAGTTAAAGAAAATGTTTTCTCTGGAATGGGCGAACTGCCTCTGCTTCTAGAAGAGTTTAATAAAATAAATAATCGCTTTGCAGAAGAGATGTCAGCAGATGAGATGGATAAGCTCATTGCAAGACAGGCCGAAGTGCAAGAAAAAATCGAAGCTCTCGGTGGTTGGGAAGTAGATCAGAAGTTAGAGCTTGCTATGGATGCTCTACGCTGTCCTCCTGGAGATTCACCTGTGACAAAGCTTTCCGGTGGGGAGCAAAGACGAGTGGCCTTATGTCGTCTATTAATGTCTAATCCAGATATTTTGCTTTTAGATGAGCCAACTAACCACTTGGATGCAGAGTCTGTGGCCTGGCTTGAGCAGTATTTAGCAAAATTTCCTGGAACGGTCATTGCTGTAACTCATGATCGTTACTTCCTAGATAATGTTGCTGGTTGGATTTTAGAGCTAGATCGTGGTGAGGGAATTCCTTGGAAGGGGAACTATACCTCTTGGCTTGAGCAAAAAGAGAAGCGTACCGCCCAAGAAGAAAAATCAGATGCTCGTAGGCAAAAAACTCTTGAGCGTGAGCTTGAATGGGTTCGTATGGCTCCAAAAGCTCGGCATGCTAAGTCTAAAGCTCGAATTTCAGCCTATGAAAATTTACTTAAAGAGCCAACTCCAGAGAAGCTTAAGGACTTGCAAATCTATATCCCTGCAGGGCCACGTTTAGGAGATGTTGTCATTGAGGCAAAAGATGTAAGTAAAGCCTATGGCGATAAACTTCTTTTTGAGAACATGAACTTTGTTATTCCTAAAGGAGCTATTGTTGGTGTGATTGGGCCGAATGGGGCGGGTAAGACAACTCTATTCCGTATGATTACAGGTCAAGAGAAACCGGATAACGGAAGCTTTAAAGTTGGTGAAACTGTTAAGATGGCTTATGTGGATCAAAGCAGAGAGAGCCTTGATGCCTCTAAAACAATTCATGAAGTAATTTGTGAGGGTGAAGAGCCTGTGCGTCTTGGTAATCGTGAAGTGCCATCAAGAGCTTATGTCTCTTGGTTTAACTTCTCGGGATCTGATCAAGAGAAAAAAGTGGGCGTTCTCTCTGGTGGAGAACGTAACCGAGTAAATCTCGCTAAAACTCTTAAAAGAGGTGCAAACTTGCTCCTACTTGATGAGCCAACAAACGATTTAGATGTAAACACTATGCGCGCTCTTGAAGAAGCTATCTTAGAATTTGGTGGTAGCGTGGTTGTTATAAGTCATGATCGCTGGTTTTTAGATCGTATTTGTACCCATATATTGGCCTTTGAAGGGGATAGTCAGGTTTCATTTTTCAATGGCAACTACACTGAGTATGAAGAAGATCGCAAAAAGCGTCTAGGTGAGAGTGCTTTAACTCCTAAGCGGATTCATTACCGACCTTTGCCACAATAAATTGGTAAAGGTTTTGGTAGTGAGCTTTTAACTCACAAAATAAGAGATTAGCCTCATTTACTTTTAGGTCTTTGGCGCAGTCAGGGTGAAAGCGTCTTGCTAATAAGCGAAAGGCTTTTTTAAGCTCTTTAAGATTAAAGTCATTAGCAAGCTCAGTTTCGTATTTTAAGAAAAAATCATAAGAGCTTTGTTGGACTATCGTAAGTATATGAGGGGGGCCAGGAGGGCGTTGGGTCTCTGCCTCATTAATAATAAGAGGGGTGGGCTCCTCGTGACTTATCTTAGAGCTAGTTTTATTCTTAGGATAGCTTGCAGACTTTTTAAAGTGATAAGAAGGGGTTTGGCAAAGTAGAAAAGCCATATTGGCAGGCTCTTCAGCCCCCCATTCCATAATAGGCAAACTGGTATGAGTCTTAGAAATTTGCTCTTTAAGTATGTCTAAAAACTCAGTCATAAAGACTTATCGGTCCATTTTTTTAGCTCTAAGAGACTAGTTTTACCTCCTAAAATATCCTTGTAAGAGGGGGTTTTAGAGGTTTCCCCTAGGGAAAAGGGCCCAAAAGTCACTTTCTCGAGGGAAAAATGACTAATTATGACAAAAAAATGAATGTGCATGCATTTTTTTTTGGACAAAGGGGCAGACTTGGTTACACACTAGGGACATCGCAAACAGACAACAATTTTTTTGCTCGGAGGACATAATGGCAAAAAAGAAAAAGGCTACGAAAAAAGCAGCAACTAAAAAAGCGACTAAAAAAGCCGCTACAAAAAAAGCTGCAACTAAAAAAGCCGCTCCTAAAAAAGCGACTAAAAAAGCTGCAACTAAAAAATCAGCTTCTAAAAGAAAGCCAAATGCAGCTTTCATGAAACCACTTACACCAAGCAAAGAGCTTGCTGATGTAATTGGCGCTTCTCCAACTCCACGTACTCAAGTGGTAAAAAAGCTTTGGGACTACATCAAGAAGCATAAACTTCAAGACCCAAGCAACCGTCGCAATATTAATGCTGACGCTAAACTAAAAGCTGTATTTGGAAAAAACACAGTTTCTATGTTTGAAATGACTAAAATCGTAAGCAAACACTTACGCTAGTCAGTACTTAAGTTTATTTTAGTTAAACTACCAAGGGCCCATGTTTAAACATGGGCTTTTGTGTTTTTAAAGATAGCTGCAAAGCTTGCCTCTCTGCTCCGCCTACTGTACAAGTGATTCATGGCTCTAACTCCAATGACTAAAGATGAAATCGTACAGATGAAGGCGGCTTGTCGCTTGGCGGCTGAGACTCTACTTTATGTTGCAAAGTATGTAAAAGCGGGAGTTACAACTAATGAGCTTGATAAAATTGTAAACGATTACACCTTAAGCAAAGGTGCCACATCAGCTCCACTTGGTTATCATGGTTTCCCTAAATCTATATGTACTTCGATTAATCACGTTATATGCCATGGGGTTCCAGACGACACCCCAATAAAAGACGGCGATATTATCAATGTTGATGTAACTTGCTTACTAAATGGTTTTCATGGCGATACATCTAGAACCTTTCTTATTGGTGATGCCTCTGAAAATGCCAAAAAGCTTGTAGAAGTGGCAAGGCAGGCTATGGAAAA
Organism: uncultured Pseudobdellovibrionaceae bacterium; assembly: GCA_964390435.1. Taxonomy (GTDB): domain Bacteria; phylum Bdellovibrionota; class Bdellovibrionia; order Bdellovibrionales; family Bdellovibrionaceae; genus CAYMKD01. The sequence goes on from CAYMKD010000247.1 coordinate 3,222, forward strand.
GGGCATCGAGGCTATCACGCCTAATGGTTTTACGGGCGATATAGGCTTTGCTATAGATAAATATGTAACTCGTAATGGTTATACGAGTGTTAAGGAAATTGGTGGCCATGGGATAGGTAGAAAGTTCCATGATGAGCCTTTTGTGCCTTCTTTTGGTAAAAAAGGCAGGGGAGACCCATTAGTGCCATGGCGCTGCATAACAGTAGAGCCAATGGTTAATGAAACTTCAGCAGAAATAGTTGAATTTGATATACCCAATTCTACAATTAAATACTATGAAACAGCAGATAAAACATTATCAGCCCAATTTGAACATACAGTTTTAATTACTGATACAGGATATGAAGTATTAACCCTAGCCTAGGAGAGAGGTAATGTCGCAAATGACAGTTGCACACAACACAACTAAAGGAACAAAAACAACAGGCCACACCGGAGACTTCCGTGTTTGTAAAGAAGCTATGGAAAGCCCAAAGGTTTTTGAAGAGCTGGCTCGTTGGGGCCGTGAGGAAATCAATATTGCAGAAACTGAAATGCCAGGCTTAATGGCACTTCGTGCTGAATATGGCAAACAGCAACCGCTTAAGGGGGCTCGTATTGCTGGTTGTTTGCATATGACCATTCAAACAGCCGTTCTTATTGAGACATTAACTGCTCTAGGCGCAGAGATTCGTTGGTCCTCTTGCAACATCTTCTCAACTCAAGATCATGCCGCTGTAGCCATGGCCGCAGCAGGTATTCCTGTATTTGCTTGGAAAGGCCAGACAGAAGCTGAATCAGCTTGGTGTATTGAGCAAACAATCACTGGTTGGGGAGCTGATGGTTATAATTTAATTCTTGATGATGGTGGTGATTTAACCAATATGATGCATGAGCCTCGTTTTGCGGATATCATGAAAAAAATCATTGGTATTTCAGAAGAAACAACAACAGGTGTTCATAACCTAGAGAAGCTTCACTCAAAAGGGGAGTTAAAAGTTCCTGCCATCAACATCAATGACTCTGTTACAAAGTCAAAGTTTGATAATCTTTATGGTTGCCGTGAATCTTTAGCAGATGGAATTAAGCGTGCAACAGATACAATGATCGCTGGTAAAATTGTTGTGGTTGCAGGTTACGGCGATGTGGGTAAAGGGTCTGCTCATTCTATGCGTAACTTTGGCGCTCGAGTGCTTGTTACAGAGATTGATCCAATTTGTGCACTTCAAGCCTCTATGGAAGGCTTTCAAGTAGTAACAATGGAAGAGGCAGCTGCACAAGCCGATATATTTGTAACTGCCACTGGTTGCTGTGACATCATTAC
>CAYMKD010000248.1:0-4518 GCA_964390435.1 uncultured Pseudobdellovibrionaceae bacterium
TCACCCTCTTGCTTTTTACAATAGTTTCTGATTTTGGACTTAGTACTGCTATTACTTTCTTTGGCTCCAAGGCAGAAACTCACAAAGGTGCTCTTGATAAACTCATGTTTTCTACCTGGGTTTACATGGGAAGTATTTTTTCTGGTATCGTTATTCTAAGTTATTTTCTTAACCTAGAGCAAATCACACTTCCCAAAGAAAGTTTTTCTCAGTTTGTTTTATTCTTTTTATGCGCAAGCATTTTTTTAGAAATTGGGAAAAACTTTTTGGGCGCTCATGCAAGGGCCGCTGGTCTTATACTAGCTCTTAATCTTAATGAAGTTCTTGTGTTACTGTTAAGAGTTGGCTTGTTATTGTTTTTAATTTTTAGTCTTAATAGTACAGATAAGTTGATGTGGATTCTTATTGCCGATCTTTTGATTAGCTTTATTCATTTTTGTAGCAGCTTAAAAGTCTCTCATTTCGAGTTTTTAAATGCTCGACTTATTAATCCCTTTGCAAATCGATTCAAAAAGTTTTTTTCTTATAGTCTAGGGGCTTACTTTGGTAATATCTTAACCTATGTAGGTACTCGTTCTGACTATTGGATTATCGCAGCCTATTTATCATTTTCTGAGTTAGGATCTTATTCTGTTGCCGCAAGCCTCACTCAAGCCATTACATTTGTACCAATGGCTATTGGTATTAATATATTTCCTCACCTATCGCAGTTTAAAGATCCTGCCTTATTATTTGAAGAGTTCAATACGAAGTTTAAACTAAACCTTTATTTTACAATTCTTTCTGCCTTAGCTCTTTCTATTTTTGCTCCACTTCTAATTCCTTTAGCTTTTGGGCGTGACTTCTCTCAAGCCACAATACCACTTATTATTCTCAACTTAGGAACTTGCTTTAGCACCGGCAAATACTTGCTCGAAATCTACATGCAAAGTATTGATCGCCATAAGGATCGCTGGTGGGCTGAGTTCTACACTATTGTTTTTTCTGTATTTTTTCAAATAATTTTAGTTGGAAAGCTGGGGCTCAATGGTATTGCCGTCGGCTTCTGTATGGGTCAATTGGCTGGTTTGCTAACTTTGTTATTCAAGTTTAACACCAAACAATGCTTTCAACTGCTCGTCCTACAACGCGGTGATGTTCAAAAGATTAGAAAACTTTTTAAAAGAGCCTAACTCTATGTTATATATTGCATCATGACAAAGAAACGTCGGCTTTCAATTTTTATAAGTATTGTTTTCTCTATAAACTCTCTCACGAGCTTAAGTTGGTCTGCACAAGAAAGCTCCTCATCTTTTTTTATTAAAAAGGATGAGGACGGTCTGCAAAAATCTGGGAGCGTTTATTTCACCTCTACTAAAAAAAATGAGGTTCTAATAAAGGGCAATATCTGGGGTTCAGTACAATATCCCGGAGTTCATTTTGTGCCCATTGGAACTCGTGTTCTGGATGCACTCTCTATTGCTGGTGGCCCTCTCGATAAAGCTGACACGGATAATATAACCCTCTCATCAAAAGAAAAAAATGGCGATTTATTAGTCCGAAAAATTTCTGTAAGCAAAGCCTTAAAAGATGTTGGCTACAACCCTGTTTTACAAGCTGATGACATTTTAATTGTAGCTGAAGACCGCAGTTTAGAAAAAGCCTCTTTATATCTTCAAGCGGGAACATTTATTTTATCTGTTGCTGCTTTTTCTCTTCTCTTACAACAGCAAAATAAATAGCAGGAACTCTCCATTGTGTGGAATATTTGGTTTAATATCATTAAGTGGTCAACGTCTCGATGAAAAGAGCATTTTAAATGCCACTAACTCTTTAACTCATCGTGGCCCCGATGACTCTGATATTTGGATTAACGAGAAAAAAACAATTTCATTATCACATCGTAGACTTGCGATTTTAGATTTAAATCCCAGGTCTAAACAGCCTTTTTTTAGTGCAGATAAAAAGTCTCTTCTTACCTTTAATGGTGAAATTTATAATTACTTAGAAATAAAAAAACAATTATCTGACATTCCATTTCAAAGCACCTCTGACACAGAGGTGCTTGTAGAGTTTTTAAATAAATTTTCTGAAAGTAAGCTGAACGATTTAGATGGCATGTTTGCTTTTGCTAATTATAAAGATAATGAACTCCTTTTAGCCGTTGACCCGGCTGGCAAAAAGCCCCTGTATTTTTACTCTGATGGTCAACACTTCGCTTTTGCTTCAGAAATAAAAGCATTTCTTAAAATACCACAGCTAAAAACTGAGATTGATAAAGATGCCATGGCACTTTATTTGATCTACGGTTATGTTCCTCAACCTTATTCAATATATAAATACATTAAAAAACTTCCAGCAGGGCATTTTTTAAAAGTAAACACCCTCACGGGAAAACAGGTTTTGTCTAAATATTGGGATCTTCCCAAAGGACAAAGGCTCAATATAAGCTATGACGACGCTAAAGAGCAATGCTATGCTTTAATTGATCAGGCCGTAAAAAAACGCCTTGTTGCAGACGTTCCAGTGGGCTCCTTTTTAAGTGGGGGCCTTGATTCCTCTATCGTCTCTCTGCATGCTGCTCGTCATAAAAATAAAATTAAAACTTTCAACGTTGGATTTTCAAAAGATGCCTATGCTTCACGTTACGACGAAAGCTTATATGCAAGAAAAGTGGCTAAACTTATTAAGTCAGAACACATAGAGATTTCAAAAGAATCCGGACTCTATGATGCAAACATTTTATTACATTTTGATGAGCCCTATGCAGATAGTTCTTGTTTTCCCACCTATGAGCTCTGCAAAGAAACAAGACTACATGTAACTGTAGCTCTCAGTGGAGATGGTGGAGACGAGTTATTTGGTGGATATTTAAGAATGCGCGCTGGTGTGTTAAGCGAACGTTATAAAACTATTTCTAAGATTTTACTTTCCCCTTTTCCGAGCCAATCAAGATCTAGGCAAGGACTTCTTGCTTATGCATCAAGGTATAAACATGCTCTTAATTTTGACTTAATCTCTAGACTTCTATTATGGAACTCATTTTTTGACGAAGATGATTGGACAAACTATGTATCAAAAAATATTGATCCTATTTTTTATGAAAAAAACCTGTGGAATCAAGATTTAAAGGGGCTCGAACTCGGAGAGCAGATCTTACATTATAATTTTAAAACTTACTTGTTCAACGACTTGCTTCCAAAGGTAGATCGCATGAGCATGTTAACCTCTTTAGAAGTTCGCTCACCTTTTTTAGATAAAAATCTTATTGAGTTTGCATTTAAATTGCCCACACACTACAAATACACAATTCGAAACGGCAAAAAAATTCTTAAGGATCTTTATCGACCTTATTTAGGGAAAGGTGTTGTGGATCGAAAAAAGAAAGGCTTTGGCTTTCCTCTTGAGAGTTTTTTTAAATCCTCAGAAAACTTCACATCAATTTTAAAAACGCAAAAAGAGTTTCCATCTCTCCCTCAACAGTTGCAAAAACTCGAAGGGCGAAATATTCACTCTAAGTATTTTTTGCTTTATAGTTTAGAAAAGAACCTAAGCATAATTTCTTAAATATTTGCCTATAAACAATGCTTACGAATAAGCGCCACATTCTAAGATTTAAGCTAGCCATGGGGTCACTTTTTATTAAGGAAAACCATCTTAAAAGCGGCCTCCCTTGTTGCAGGTTTGAGTTATGAGCGCCAATGAGCTGCATACTTAAGTGTCTTCGCAATTTGGTTTCTGCATACTGGCTGTTTTTATAATATTTATGTATTTTGGGTTTCAAAATACTTTGTGCCAACTCCATACTCGTTAGAAATTTTTCCAAATTGGTGTTTTCGTCATGTTGACGGTACCAGGTACAAATATGACTTGAAAAAGAAACTTTATTTCTAAAAGCCAGTGTCATTAAAAAAACCCTATCTTCACTGCCACTCAACTTTCTATTTTCTTCAAAACCGCCAATATCTTTAAACGCACTCGCCTTTACTAAAGCCGCACCAAGAGCTAAAAAGTCTTTAGTTAACACCTTCTCTTTTATCTTTTGATTTTGAGGAAACTGTTGTGGGAAAACCTTTCCAAAAACTCTCTCACCAAACCATAGCATATATTTTGCGGCTATTAATTCTGCTAAAGGCTGCATTTTAATAGCAACCTCAAAATAAGATATAGATGATCTATCTAAGCAGTCATCGGCATCAAGGAAAAGCAGATACTCACAGGACAGCTGATCTATCGCCATCGCCGCTCCCCGATTTCTCGCCGCTCCTCGTTCACTATTTTTTATTTCTAATAAATATAAATTTTCTATTTGATAATAGTCTTGTACTTTTTTTAAACGCCTAGACCTAATCATTTCCTCTGTCGTTCCATCAGTGCTGCCATCATCAACAACAATTATTTTTATCTCTATCTGTTTCACAAAGCGTTGCTGTAAACAAGACTCTATGGCTTGATCCAAAAGTTTTTTTCGATTGTAAGTTGGTATTATAATTCCTAGATTCATGGTGCTCTTACTTTAGCTCCATGGCGCCCACCTGT
>CAYMKD010000249.1:0-4516 GCA_964390435.1 uncultured Pseudobdellovibrionaceae bacterium
AGATAGGATCTGATAAGTGACCTTATCTGCCAAGGACAATCATGTGGGGCAGTTTCTATTGAATAAGCTCAACCCAAGTAATACCATCGCCGCCTGAGTCTGCAGCGCCAGCTTTCCATTTTTTCACATACATACTGCGTGATAAATAACTACGCACAGCTTTTTTAAGTACCTCAGTGCCAAAGCCATGAATCACTTTTATTCGATCCTCTTGTTGCTGTGAAGCTTGATCAAGAGTTATTTCAAGTTGACTAATGGCCTCTTCGGCAGATTTTCCTCTTAAATCTAAAACTCGATCACCATCATTTGAGGGAATTAAAAAACTGCCAGACTTGCGAGCAATTTGTGCCGTTGGGTTTTCATTTTTTTGTGGTGGCTTTAAATCTTGCCAGTGGAGTTGTAACCTTAAAGAGTTGGATAAAACGAGAACCTCGCCCTTTGAGTTTGGAGAGCTTTGAATCAAACCATCTTGCCCTAAAGTTGAGATATATACTTTAGAGCCCGGCGGAAATCGACTTGAGAAGTCTTCAGCTGATTTAATTGATGGGGATTGGTTTACAGAGTTGTTCGGTGTAAGTTTTACGACCTCTGGCAGTTGGCTTTTAATTTCCTGTAGAGCCCCATGGCGTTTAAAAACTTCTTGTACTTTGGTGTTACTGACAAGCTCATCAAGCTTTCTTTCGGCTTGTTTTACACTTTTGGTGAGAATTTGAGATTTTTCTTTTTCAAACTCAGCTATAAGTTGATCATACTTCTTCTTAGATTTTTCAGCTTCTTTGCGTTCAGAAATCAATTGATTACGGTATTTTTGTATGTCTTGTTTAAGTTGTTCAATTTCTTCAAGCCCCTCTTGCCTAGCACGACTTGCAGGACTTAGAAAATTCAAAGCTTGGTCTAAAATTTTTGTACTAACACCAACTCTTCTTGCAGTTTGTAAAGCTAAGGACTCCCCGGGAACACCATGAATAAACTGATAAGTGGGGCGACCTGTATGACTGTCATACTCTAAACTTCCATTTACAACATGACTGTCTTCTTTCCAGCCTAGTTTAAGGGGGCCTAGATGTGAGGTAACGACTGTGTAAACTCCATTGGAGGCGTAAGTTTCAATAAAGCTTCTAGCTAAAGCACTGCCTTCTTCGGGATCTGTGGAACCACAAATTTCGTCTAACAAAATAAGATTATCAGGACCTTTGAGATGGGTGGCTTCACTTAAAATCTTCAAGTGTGCGGCAAAAGTGCTTAAGTTTTCATCAACACTTTGCGCATCGCCAATGCCGATAATCATTTCTTTAAAAAATGGTAAGCTTGAGCCTTGATCAGCGGCAATAAGAAGGCCACAACGGGCCATATGACAAGCAAGACCAATGGATTTTAATAGAACAGTTTTGCCGCCAGCATTAGGGCCACTTAAGAGTAAAACACTGTGTTGAGGGTTTAGTTGCACCGTATTGGCAATTACATTTTGGCCACTTAAAATAAGAAGAGGATGTTTGACATTCTTTAAATCAATTTTCTTTGAATCAAATATAACTGTCTGTGCTTCAATTTTTTGTGCAAATCCAGCTTGTGCTAATTTTATATCTAAAGCTTCTAAGATCTCGCGGCTTTGCAAAAAATCAATTTTAAGTGAGCTAAGAAAGTTTGAAAGTTCTGTAAGTAGCCTTTCAATTTCTTCTTCAATTTCTAGATCAATTTGTCTTTGTCTATTATTTTGGGGGACAAGGTTTTCAGGTTCAATAAAAACGGTTTGTTTTGTTTGGCTGCTGGCATGAATAATACCCTTAACAAAATGTTGCTGACCACTTCGAATTGGCAGCACCCAGCGTCCTTCTCGTGTGGTCATGTATTTGTCTTGAAGATAAGACTCCATATCATGATCTTTCACCAGTTTATCAAGAGTTGAGCGGATTTGTCTTTCAAGCTGTTCGCGCTCATTAAATAAATTGTAAAGCCTTTCACTTGCATCATTGCGAATCTCACCGCGAAGAGTGAGAATTTGATCAATTGCAGAAAGTGGTCTTTGAGCATTCATTAGATTTTTTTTAAGTTGGTTTAGCCATGGTGTTTTACATTTTTGTAAAACTTCATGGGTAGCATAAATCTCAAGACAAAAATTACGAACATCCTTGATTTCTAAAGGTTTAAGTACAGCTTGTTTTTTTATTCTCTCTATCCAGAGTGAAAATAAATCAAGACTCTCCATAAATGGTCTGGGACTAATTAGAAGAAGTTCAAGGCACTCTGTAATTTGTGAAAAGCTATTTAATGCATCATTGATATTAGAAAATGGCTTTAACTCAGAAAGTTTCTGTTTTGCACATTCGCTGGTTGCCAGCTTTTGCATATGAGCTATAATTTCTGCCCAATCGAGAGACTTATATGCGGCGTCGATAGTAAAAAACTCCCATTAGCCAAATCAATATTAAAAACCAAGGCCAATAAAAACCGAACCTAACATAAAAAGTTTGCGGTGGGTTTTGCAAGTATGGAATAACATTAATTCCGACCCATTCTGTCAAAAGTGGAGATTTTTCCATAATTGTGCCATCAGCAAGAATAGCTGTGCTAATGCCTGTATTTGTATTTCTCACAAGCGGGCGTCTTGTTTCAATGGCTCTTGCAAGAGTCATATAGAGATGTTGATAGGGTTCAAAATATTTCCCAAACCAAGAGTCATTTGTAACATTAAATATAATTTGAGCCCCTTTGTTAGAAAGAGCCCTTGTAACCGAAGGGTAGAGTCCTTCATAACAAATTTGTAATCCCCAGCGGTGCTCGCCAAATTGGAATACAGTTGGGCCATTACCCCGTCCAAAATTAGCAATCATTGGGAGCCAGTCACGAATTTTTGGATAGAGCTCGCTTAGCGGTAAATATTCTCCAAAAGCTAAGAGAATAGTTTTATAATATGGCTCCACGGCTAACTCGCCTTGACCATCAAGTAGAAAAAGTCCGTTATATGAGAGTCGTTCATAATCAAATTTTGATTTATTGGGAGGATCTTTGGCGTAAGCGCCAGTCAAAAGTAATTTTCCATGTTCTTTTTGAAATCTGCTGAGCAGAATTTGATAACGATAGTTTTGATAATAATTATTTAGATAGTCCGGAAAAGCTGTTTCTGGCCAAAGAATTAACTCTGTTTCAGGATGATTTTGAAGACCTTGTTTAGTGAGTTCAATAAATTTTTGAATGACAGTTGTACGAAAAGTACCGCCTTCTTCAGCAGCTAATTTTTCGAAGTTACCAATATTTCCTTGGACCTGTAGTACATGAAGAGTTTGATCTGTTTTCTTCCATTTTTGTGGAGCCCATAGGCCATATATATTTAAAGCAATGAAAATAACAAACATGATCAGAGCATGTTTTAAGACAGACTTTCTATTTAACCACAAATAGAGAAGCCAGCCATTTGTAAGAAGACTTAAGGCAGCAAGTCCATCAAAGCCAATAATATCAGCGAACTGTGCAGCCGGGAGTTTTGCCCAGAGCCAAGGATAACCTAAGTGCCATGGAAATATTTTAGGCCATAAAAGTTCAATAATAATTGTGATTACAGCAAGAGCAAAGATTTTCTGCCAAAGACTGTTTGGTAAAAATTTTTCTAACTTGCGCCAAATTAATAATGAAATTGGGATATGTAAATGAACTAAAGAGCAAAATAAAAATAAGATAATAATGGCTACTGGCCACGGCATATGCCCAAATTCATAAGCTGTAAAGGCGACCCAATGAAATCCAATAAGAGTCAAAATAAATTGAGTTATCCACCCAGCAATGAAAATTTGTTTAAATGAAGCCTTTGATTTTAGGGTCCAGAGCCAAAGAGGGGCATAACAAAATAACAAAGCCCATGGAGGGAAAGGAATATAGCTTGTACCTATTAAAATTCCTGATAATATGGGAAGTCGATAGAGATTAAAAAAGTTCTTTAGCGTATACATGAACTGATTTAATAAAAGCATTATTAGCAAGCCAAGTCAAAGTTTGTGAGGGGGATTATGTCCACTTTAAAAGTTAGATGCCCAGCTTGTCTGAAACTCTATAGTGTCAATGAGGCTGAAATTCACAGCGCGGAGCCTGATTTTTTATGCCATATTTGCCAAACTCACTTTAATTTTGAGTATCCACCAAGTGCTCAAAACCAGATTATTTTAGGTAAAAAAATAATGATTCAGCCTGCAGCAGAAGAGGTCTTAGTTCCTCCTCCTGTTTTGCCAAACATACCCTTATTTGAATCTGAGATGAGTCAAGAAGCTAAAACAGTTTTTTCCACAGCGGTATCTCCTCTAGCTACAGTAGTTGCTCAAGATCCGCTTCAAACTGAATCTCCAAAGATAGAAATGTTAACTTGTCCAAAATGCGGGGCGCAAAACTTCTCTGCAAGTCAAGAGTGTTATAGCTGCCAGGTGGTTTTTGATAAAATTAAAAATTTGCCTTTGGACCCAAGTCTTCGTGCAACTCCTAGGCTAGTTCAGCTGTGGAGCGAAATTATGGAGAACTATGAAGATCGTCG
>CAYMKD010000250.1:0-4515 GCA_964390435.1 uncultured Pseudobdellovibrionaceae bacterium
GCCCGCTCCCACTCTTGAAGTAAGAAGCAGCGCTGTAACAATAGCTCCCAACTCACGCAAAATTAACATAGCAGCAAATCCAGGAACCATTGAGTCATTTTGAATAACTAATTTCATGTGAAATGAAGACTCTAGAATTGTCACCATTGCGGCGAAACAAACACAGAAAACAACAATAAAAACACTGCCATTTGCCACAAAATATATTTGTTTAATTGTCTCTCTTATTCGAAAAGGCCTTTGCAACAAACCATAAAGCGTTTGCCCCACTAAAGAAGAGAAACTAGCAAACTGATCTACGCCTACTAAAATTTGACTGCCCAATACAGCTAACATCTAAATCCCCACCCAAATTCGCATAAACACATCAGCCAAAAAACTTGAAAACCAATCCACAACAACAATGGCCACCATCGTGATAACCGCTGTATTTACTACGGCTTTACCAACACCTTTGGCTCCACCTGACGCTGAATATCCTTTATAGGTGCAAACAGAGGCCAGAACGACTGCAAATATAAAACATTTTACAAGTCCGTTGATGATCGAACTTAAAGTCACAATGGTTGGCACATGTCTTAAATATTCTTCGGCATTAACTCCACCAAAAATAGCCCCCATTAACATGCCACCAAGTATTGACATTAAAAGCCCAGCACCAAGTAGAAAAAAGCTTGAAACCACGATGCCGATAAAACGTGGCAATATAATTTCTTGGATCGGATTTGCTCCTAAACATCTTATGGCATCAATTTGCTCTGTCACTCGCATGGTTCCTAACTCTGCAGAGGTAAATGCGCCAACTTTTCCACTGAGCATAAAAGCAATAAGCAAAGGACCGACTTCACGCACGGTTCCACTCGTTGCAAGCCCACCTAAATATCCAAGAGCTCCAAATTCATGAAGCTGCAAAACAAATTGCACTGTCATAATAGCGCCAACAAAAAAGCCAGCCATTGCCGTTGTTGCAGCACTTTGCTCAGTAACACGCCAAATTTGCTCGCACATCTGTTTAAAAGTACAGGGGCTGCGTCTTGCAGTATTAAAGACCTCTTTTACAAAAAGAAGAATTGAGCCTAACTCATCTAGTATTGATACGGTTTTACTTAAAACTTTTGCACTCATGACTGAGCCTCTTTAACTTCGGCCATAAATTCACTTACCAAAGGTTGTGTCGACTTTAAAAGCTCTTGCGGAGTACCTTGTTCAACAACTTGTCCTTTATCTAATACGACAATTCGATTTGCGATCGCTAGTGCACAGGCCATATCATGACTTACAATTAAAGATGTCGTCTTAAGACGATGAGACAAATCTCGAATAAGCTCATTCACTGTATTTGTTGTTATAGGATCCAAACCCGTTGTGGGCTCATCAAAAAGTAAAATTTTAGGCTCAATGGCAATAGTACGCGCCAAGCTGACTCTTTTTTGCATTCCGTAAGAGATATTTGCTGGCATAAGAGGAGCCACATCCAATGAAAGATTCACCATCTTTAGTGCTTTGTGAACTTTTTGTTTTATCTCTTCTTCATCTAGTTTAAAGTGCTTGCGCAAACCAAAAGCGACATTATCAAAGACTGTGAGTGAATCAAATAAGGCTGGGTGTTGAAAAACCATGCCGCACTTTTTTCTAATAGCAAGGTACTGTTCTTCTGTTAAACGAGAGGTTTCTTCACCGTCGAGCCAAATTTCACCGCTGTCAGGCTTTAGAAGGCCAACAAGATTTTTAAGAAGAACTGACTTTCCAGTTCCTGAAGTACCAAGAATAAAGAGAATTTCGCCTTCTTTAACTTTAAAGTTAATTCCCTTTAAAATCGTTCTCTCACCAAAGCTTTTAACAACGTTTTTAAACTCAATCATGTAGGCTCCGTAAGTGGACCTTGTAAATCACCGCGCACAAATTGATGCACTCGAGGGTCTGAGTGAGATTTCGTTTGCTCAGGAGAGCCGGCATCAATCACCTCTCCCTCACAAACCACAAGAATCCTCTCGGCTATTTGATAGGCACGATTCATGTCATTTGTTATGGCCATCACAGTGCTCTTTTTTCGCTTTTGCCAGTAAGCAATGAGTTCAATAATTTTTCGACTGGTTATTGGATCAAGCCCCGCTGTTGGGTCATCGTAAAATATGATTTCTGGCTCTAAAGCGAGCGCTCTAGCAATCCCAAGTCTTTTTTGCATACCGCCGCTGATTTCATCTGGATAAAGATTCTTTGCATGAGAAATTCCCACAGCTTCTAAAAGATCTAAGATTTTTTGTTCGATCTCTTGGGGGCTCTGCCTAGTTGTTTCCTCTAATGGAAAGGAAATATTCTCTCCACAAGTCAGAGAATCAAATAGAGCATTTTTTTGAAAGAGCATTCCCATTTTAAGGAGCAACGCTCTCTTCTCTGCGCCGCGCAAATTGGTCCAGTCTTGACCTTCTACAAATACTTCTCCCGAAGTTGGTTTCACAAGACCCGCCATAATCTTTAGTAAAAGAGATTTTCCCTGTCCACTTGGCCCAACAATAAAGACAACTTCTTCTTCATAGATCTTAAGATTCACATTCTTAAGAATTGATTTGTTATCAAAAATCATAGAGACATCTTTTAGTTCTATGATTATTGGATTTGGTGACGCCACGTTCTATTCCCTTTGTTACACCATGACGGATCCATCTGCCATCAGGTATATATGAGTAATTCTGGCAACTAAAAACATAAAATCAACCTTTATTCTTGGAGTGTCACATGCATAAAAGAAAAAAAATCTCTGTTATCGGAGCTGGCTTTGTTGGTTCAACAGCAGCTCACTGGGCTGCGCAAAAAGAGCTCGGCGATGTTGTCTTGTTGGATATTAATGATGGTGCTGCGAAAGGCAAAGCCTTAGATCTTTTTGAAGCTTCACCAGTTGAGGGTTTTGACTCTCATGTGGTGGGCACTTCTGATTATAAGGACACGGCTGGCTCAGATGTTGTTATTGTTACCGCCGGCTTACCACGCAAACCCGGTATGAGTCGCGATGATCTCTTAGCAACCAACGCAAAAATTGTAAAAGACTGCTGCCTTGGAATTAAAGAATACTCTCCTAACGCAATCGTCATTATTGTTAGTAACCCACTTGATGCCATGGCTTTAGTAGCTAAAGAAACCTTAGGCTTTCCGCGAGAGCGAGTGATTGGAATGGCTGGAATTTTAGATGGCGCTAGATTCCGCTCTTTTATTGCTGAAGAACTCAATGTCAGCGTTAAAGATGTACAGGCTTTTGTGCTTGGTGGACATGGTGATACAATGGTGCCAATGCCAAGACATTGTTCTGTTGGTGGTGTGCCTCTTACAGAAATGCTCTCTCCAGAACGACTTGAAGCTTTAGTGCAAAGAACTCGTAGTGGTGGAGCGGAAATTGTTGGTTTACTTAAAACTGGCTCAGCCTACTACGCACCTTCTGCTAGTGCGGTACAAATGACAGAAGCTATTTTAAAGGATCAAAAACGCATTTTACCTTGTGCTGCTTATTTACAAGGCGAATATGGCGTAAAAAATCTTTTTGTCGGCGTTTTATGTAAAATTGGTGGAAAAGGCATGGAGCAGGTTGTTGAAGTAAAACTTAACGACACAGAAAATGCTGGACTACAAAACTCTATTAAAGCTGTCGAAGAACTTGTTTCAGCCCTTAAAAAAATCTCTTACTAAGTTTGGATTATAAATGAACATTCATGAATATCAGGCCAAGGAAATATTAAGAAAATACGGTGTTGCAACTCTTAAAGGCCAAGTTGCCCATACTCCGGAAGAAGCTCTTTCTGCCGCAAAGTCTATTGCTGGCTCATTGTGGGTCGTCAAAGCGCAGATTCACGCGGGTGGTCGCGGTAAAGGTGGCGGAGTTAAAGTTGCTAAGTCTTTAGATGAAGTAAAAGACTTAACTAAAAAAATGCTCGGCATGACTTTAGTCACTCACCAAACTGGTCCTGAAGGCAAAGAGGTTAGCAAAGTTTATATCGAGCAAGGCTGCAATATAGATAAAGAGTTTTATGTTGCTGCTCTTGTGGATCGCGCAACTGGAAGAGTTGCTATGATGGCCAGCAGTGAAGGTGGTATGGACATCGAAGAAGTTGCTGCAAACCGACCTGAGAAAATCATTAAAGTAGATATAGATCCCGTAACTGGTTTGATGCCTTATCAAGCTCGCAAACTTGCTTTTGCAATTGGTATTCCTAGTGAGTCCGTTAGCAAAGCAACAAAGTTTATGATTGGTCTTTACAATGCTTTTGTTGAAACCGATTGTTCCATTGCTGAAATTAACCCTTTAGTTCTTACTAAAGAGGGCGATATTTTAGCCCTTGATGCAAAAATGAACTTTGATTCAAATGCTCTTTTCCGTCACAAAGATATTGTTGAACTTCGAGATCTGACAGAAGAAGATCCCACTGAAGTTGAAGCAAGCAAGTACGATCTTGCTTTTATTAAGCTTGATGGGAATATCGGCTGCCTTGTTAATGGTGCCGGGCTTGCCATGGCAACGCTTGATAT
>CAYMKD010000251.1:0-4481 GCA_964390435.1 uncultured Pseudobdellovibrionaceae bacterium
AGGATAAAAGCAGTCTTCGCTCCTCAATAGTAGCTTCCGTGCTGTGATAAATTGCTTCTGCCTTCATTGCAATCTCGTGGATCGCAAAACCAACCTTATAGTATTCAGTATTGTCAGATTTCAATTTTTCTAATGAAGAAAGTAAAACCTCCTCTTCTTGTTTAAATTCTTTTAATTTTTCATCGTAAAATTCCCCAGTAATACGACCATCAAGTTTATCTGTGTACATTACCCTCGTTCTTTGTTGTATCCTATCTAGAGCGTTATTAATCCCTCTAACCTGAGTATCATGGTAATCAATTTCTTCCATGTGGCTTTCTTTAAGAGCCTGCTCAAGAACCTTTAACACTCTTTCGTTTTGAGGTGCTAGTGCCACAATTTGACTCAACAGTTTAGCTTCTACAAATTCCTGCCTAATATATTTTGCTTTTTCTCCCAGTTGAGTTTTGCATTGTTTGCACCCGCCATAGGAATGTCCTTTTTGTATTTCCCACGTTATTGTTTTATTGCATGACCCACAAAGAATCTTGCCTCGCAATTCAGTAACCCCCTTATTGTGATATGGCGAAGTCCGTCTCATTTTTATTTGAACCTCATTAAACAAATCCTTTGATATAAGAGGATCGTGTTTGCCTTGATATGTTTTTCCTTTCCAAACAAACTTCCCATAATAAAACGGTTCACAGAGTAACTTATGTATTTTACTTTTAACGACACGAAAGCCAGCACGACTTCTCAGTCCGTTCTCATACATTTTTACGCCAAGGGCAACTGTTGAATAATTACCGGTGGCGTACAGTGCGAACATTTCTTTAATGTAAGGCGCAAATTTTTCATCAACCACATGTATCTTGTGTCCTTTTTCTCCAATCGTCTTGTATCCAAGTGGAGGCGTGGCTGGAAACCACCCTTGTGATATTTTTTCTTTCTGACCCTTTCTAACTTCTTCAGAGAGGTTGTTCGTATAGAAACGAGCCATTGCAACTTTCATATCCCAAACAAAATTCTCGTGTGCTCGTGTGTTTTTACTTACGATAAAGTTTTCCTTAATAAAGTGAATCTCTCTATCTTGACCATCTTGTATCCAATCATTTGCAGTAGCTGCGTCTTTTAGATTTCGAGTAAGACGGTCTATTTTTTCGCAAAGTATTATATTTATCTGATTTTTAGTGACATAGTCAATCATATCAATAAACATTTTTCGTATCTGTTTGCCGCTAGCGGATTCTGTAACTTTATAAACCTTAATCAAGTCGAGCCCTTTATCGCCTACATATTGTTTAAGTAGTTTTTCTTGCGCCTCGAGAGAATACCCAGTCTCTTCCTGTTCCTTAGAGGAAACTCGAGCGTAGATGACCGCTTTCCTTTCATTTTTCCTTTCTTTTGTATTTACTCCCACACTGTTTTTCTCATTGTTTTTCTCTTTTTTCATATAGTTTCAACATTATAGCTCTGTCCTGTCAATCCATACAGTTTATGCGAGCTTTTTACTAATAATTGGCGTTTTGCCTGATCCTTACCTCCTTACGCCATCTTTGTTTGATCGTATTTGCTGGTGGTAGATAGTCTGCATAATTCTTGAAAAAATGCCTGCACATTTCGTCTAAAAGAAACGAGATTACAAGCTTTTCTTTTTTTGCTAAAGCCTTAAGTTCGTTATGCCACTCTTTACTAACGCGTACTTGTACAGTACATCGTCTTCCACCCTTACGATCAAAGTGATTTTTGACCTTCTTGCTATCTGTTCTAGCGTCTTGGATATCAGACGTAGAGTATAGTTTTTTTATCTTTGTCGACATTTTTTCGGAACACTTTTATCTCCCTCATATTACGGGCTTTCATTTCTTTTTTCATTTCATTTGACCTAATTTTGGTCAGAAATCATCAAAAAATGGAGCCGTGAAGGTGCTAATAATTTATGTGCAAGATGATCACTAGTCATTTAAACCCCTCATATGGCAAATGCTCCAGTGTAGTTACTTTCTGATGTCCAAATGAGGTCGCCCGTTGAGAAGTGTTCACTCAGTGCGGGCACTATTATTTGGACACCAAAAATTTCAGCCGGTTTTACTTAGAGGACTCGCTGACGACCTCTATCATCTTGTTTGTTCTATGATCAATTTTTGCAAGCAAGTCAAAGTAACCCACCCAGTTAAGGAGGATTTCTTGTGCTTCATTTTCTGCCAGAGCGACACCGTATTCGGCCTCGACAGCAGACTGAAACTCTTTGACCGTCTCATTACTGATCATGGTTTCAGTTTATCGAGACACCGTATATGCCTTACATAACCCTCAAGTATCTTTTGTATTAAAAAAAGCCTTTGTTTATAGGCTAGTAAAAAGATATTAACAAGGAGCAGGAGATACTTCCGCTACTTGTCTAAAAATAAAATTTTATATTTAGGATTAATACGATAACCACTATCTTTTTTTGATTGTATAAATTCAATACCATCAAGATCTAAAAAATCACTGATGTTTTCTCTAATTTTCGTAATTTCAGTACGAACATTCTGAGAAGTTTTTTGTTTATTGCATTCTTGTTTTAGAAAATCAACGATTGTTGAAGTATCCTGATATCCTTTATTGTCGACAAGGTATTTAAAAATTAAAAAGCGTCCTGATTTTGCTTTCATTGGATAACAGTGCCTATTATTTATATCTCCATGCCAAAGATCACCTGATTTTTCTAGGTACAGGATAGAGCCACCACCATAATCTGATATATCATTTAAAGTTCTTGAGGGTTGGGATAGATATGCTTGTGCTTTATCTAAAAAATCTTTTGGTTTCTTTATTACACATTCTCCATAATCAGGTTTTCTTTTCACTGTGAAGCCAGTTGTTCTAAGACCCTCTAAGCCTTTCTTTTTAGATTTTTCTTCTTCTTTCCTTATATTTAAACATTCATACTGAAAGATGACTCCTCGGATTTTTAATTCCTCTAAAATATCGATTAATTCTTTATATCCAATATCTAGATAATCAAAAAGTTCTTTATTTGAATATTTATAGAAATTTTCACTTTGAGCGATAAAAATCTGCTCATAGCTATCATCTATCAGTTTCTGTACGAACACCCTAGTTTTTGTGTCTTTTTGCCTTTTCATAATGCTTGTTACTTGCCCTTGTGTCGGCCTATAAGCCCCGGCGTGCGATCATTTAGCCTGATTTAGTGGTTTTATACTCTATCACTCAAATTTATTATTTAGTGCTTGCACGCTTGAGAAAGGCCTCAAACTCGGCTTTGCCTATTCTAAACTCTTTGCCTATCTTGTAGGCCTTCAGCTTACCAGCATTGATATAGCGGTAGATAGTCATAATGTTTACCCCCAACTTCTCCGCAAGATCTTGCGCCGTGTAAAATTCTTTCTCGGACATAGATAAAGTATACTTTACAATTCTTTACATAGCAACATTTTTGGTGGATAATGAATAGACATGGAAAGGCCAGAAGATAACAAAAAATTAAAAGAATTGCGCAGTATCTGCCTCGCCAATGCAGAGGCACTACTTTCGACCGCAGAACGCGAGCTCTCTAATGGTGCAGGGCACATTCCTTTTCACTTAGCACTGCTTGCGCTAGAGGAGATAGGCAAAATAACTCTTGCTTCAATAGGTCATGTCACGCTTACTGGCGGAAAAGATGAACCCGCTCTTGCTAACAGTACCGACGACCACCAAAAGAAAATTTTCTGGGCTATTTGGGGCAATAGCATGCGAAGCGACACCAAACTCACTAGAGAAAGTATTGATCAGAGTCGAAATCTTGCTGACAATCTTCATAATAGACGCCTTGAGACTTTATACACTGATGAGAGTAATCCATTGCCTGTAGAGAATCGTATTGAAAAAAAAGAAGCTGAAATGATTGTGAATTTTGTTCGTGCTCGTCTAGAGTTAGAAAAAACTTATAGCCTTGTTGATTTTGAGAAGGAGGATGTTGATACCCTGACATGGTATTTTAACGCCGTTGATGATATTGAAAAGAGAAAACAAATTTTCAGCCCAGTGTCACTCAAGAAAATGGCGGAATTAGAGAATGGTAAAGAGTGGATGAAGTGGTTAAGGGGTATATTCCAGAAAAATGAAGATGAGATGCGAGAGCTGGCAAAAAAAGAGATGGAGCGTAAAGAGCCTCAGGGTGAAGAACGCGAAAAGCCAAAATATAAAATGAGAGTTCGCATTCAAACTCCCTCACACTCTATTAGGAATAATAGTTTTACAAAATGGAATGAAGAAGTTGATAATATCAAGTTATTTAAATCCGATAAAAAGGACACTCAGAAACTTACAAAGGGTGAAATTCTGATGGATTTCACTTTTCCAAAAACAGTACCTGCGCACGCGATGTGGGATCACGGAATGTTTATGGTAAAAACCACGGTAGTTAGTTTTAATGTAGCAACCCTAGGTATTTTTTGGTGGAATGTTCCTAAAGATATAGAGAAGTACTACGAAAAAATAGATGACCTCGAAGC
>CAYMKD010000252.1:0-4476 GCA_964390435.1 uncultured Pseudobdellovibrionaceae bacterium
GTAGCACCTAAGACAACTTTTGACGCCAACTGCTCATCTGGAAGTGAAATTCCAATTGAGCTTAGAAAGCCAGAAGAAGTTAGAGCGGGTAAAAGCCCTAATACGAGTCAAGCTTGGAACCCGGCTTTTGATGTAACTCCAAGACATTTAATCACGAGCATCTTACTTGATGATCGTACTTTATAGGATAATTTATGAAAAACCTTTGGAATGATAATGATGCAAAAACCTTTGGAGCAGATCCCTTAGCGCTCAGAGTGTATACATCTAGATTGCTTGGACAAGAGCCTTCTTTAGTGCTTCATGGTGGGGGCAATACTTCTGTTAAAGTAGAAACTGAAAATTTATTTAAAGATAAAGAAGAAATTTTATATGTCAAAGGAAGCGGTTGGGATCTTGCCACTATTGAAGCTCAAGGATTTTCTCCAGTTCGTATGCAAACACTTTTGCGGATGGCTAACCTTGAGACTTTAAGTGATACGGCTATGGTGCGAGAACAAAAAGCAGCGATGACGAATCCGGGAGCTCCAGCTCCTTCAGTTGAAGCAATTTTACATGCAATTATTCCGTTTAAATTTGTAGATCACACTCATTCAGATGCTGTGGTGGCTATTACCAATACTCCAAACGGAGAATCATTAATAAAAGAAATTTTTGGCGATAAAGTTCTTTATATACCTTATGTGATGCCTGGATTCATTTTAGCTAGAAAAGTGTTTGAGCTTACTCAAGATATTGATTGGCAGAAATATGAGGGCATGGTGCTTTTAAATCACGGCATATTCTCTTTTGCAGATAGTGCTAAAGAGAGTTATGACCGAATGATTCATCTTGTTTCTCAAGCTGAAGATTATTTAAAAAGCAAAAAAGTTTTTGATGTGCCAGTAAATAAGGCTCAAGCTAACGAAAACTTAAAGACTCTAGCTTTTTTAAGAAATGAAGTTTCAAAACGAATGAATTCTGCATCTGTTGTGCATTTAGACACTTCGCCTGAAGCGCTCTCTTTTGCAAGTCTTGAGAGTGTGTCGGAATTTGCATGTCGGGGACCACTAACACCTGATCACGTGATTCATACAAAACGCCTTCCTTTAATTTTAAAATCAACTGAACCAAATGAAATTACTAAAGCTCTTGATAGTTATGAGAAAGATTACCTGGCTTATTTTGATAGAAATAAGACAGCAGATCTTAAGTGTTTAGACCAAGCCCCAAGATGGGCTGTGTGGCCAGGATACGGTGTGCTTTCATTTGGAGTGAACGCAAAGCGTGCGCAAGTGGTTGGTGATATTATTCGTCACACGATGCGAGCTGAGCAGTGGGCAGAGGCCTTGGGTGGTTGGAGAGCTTTGCCAGAAAAAGATATTTTTGATGTTGAGTACTGGGAGCTTGAGCAAGCAAAACTTAAAAAATCAGGAACAGCTCCTGAGTTGCAAGGTAAAGTCGCATTGGTCACAGGAGCTGCTAGTGGAATTGGTAAAGCTTGTGTGGAGTCTTTGCGCTCTCGAGGTGCTGCTGTAGTGGCTATTGATATTAATCCAAGTGTGATGACTCTTTGGAAAGGGTCTGATGTTTTAGCTTTGAATGAGGATTTAACAAAAGCTCATGCTGTAGATGAGTGCATTGCACAAACGATACGTAAATTCGGTGGACTTGATATTGTGGTTGCCAATGCCGGGATCTTCCCATCAAGTAAAAATATTGCTGATATGGATAATGAGTCTTGGGATAAAACTTTAAATGTGAATCTCACAAGTCAGATGTATTTATTTAGAGCCTGCACACCGTATTTAGTTTTGGGTATTGATCCAACAATTATTGTTGTGGCATCAAAGAATGTTTTAGCTCCTGGTCCGGGTGCTGCTGCCTACTCGGCTTCTAAAGCGGGTATGACTCAGCTAGCACGTGTTGCTGCTTTAGAGCTTGGCCCAAAAGGTGTGAGAGTTAATATGCTTCATCCACATGCTGTAATGGATACAGCACTTTGGACACCAGAGATTTTAGAATCAAGAGCTAAGCATTACAAAATGACTGTTGATGAGTATAAGCGAAATAATCTTCTTAAGGTTGAAGTCAGCACTAAAGATGTTGCTGAACTTGTCACCTCTATGGCCGGGCCTTTATTTTCAAAAATCACTGGCGCTCAAATCGCTGTGGATGGTGGCAGTGATAGGATTATTTAGTTAATTATTTTCAAGGTAAAAAAATAGTTCAATATTGCTGATATTTGATTTTGTATGAGAGTGAACTTCCGTAACGGAAGTAAGAGCGCGTTAGAAATTAAGCTCAACGAGAAAATTTCAGCTTCTATTTGTAATTAAAGCTGAATAAAGATTAGTTTTGTCGATATCTAAGACTAGATAGAATATCCACATGCTTAGCAATAGGTTTAGATAATTTTCTCAAAGATCCAAGACTCATAGGTTTTGCCTTCCCATTTGCTTTCACCTACAATTTTATAACCACGTTTAAGATACCATGTAACTAAATGACCAGCAGGTTTAGCTGTGTCTAGTTGAATGGCTTCATATCCCTCTTTGGCGGCAATATCCTCACATAAATCCATTAGTAAAGAGCCAAGGCCTTGTTTTTTAAGCCCAGGTAAAATAGCAAGCTGACTGACGTAGGCACTGTTTTTTCCAGTAAACCAATTTTCTTTTTTAAGGATTACGCTTCCTATGAGTTGATTGTTTTTTTCAAGAATAAAGGCTCTGCCTTTGGAGATTCTCTCACGAGTGATCTGCTCATCTTGAAAAGTGGCAGTGTAGTTTAAACCTAAATCTGCCAACTCCTTGTAGGCTGAGTTAACAAGAACTCGAATGTTTGGAATATCTGAGTCTTTGGCCAGGCGAAATTCATGATTTTTAAATACAAAGTGTTCTTGCATGAATAACTCTATAACTTACTAACTCTTGGCATTCATTAGTTTTAAAACATTGCCATCCAGATCTTCAAAAACCAACATATGACCCCAGGGCTGATCGGCTTCACCTAAAACTTTGCCGCCGGCTTGTTCAATTTTTTTTCTATCCTCAGAAATATTATTTGAATCAAAGGTCAGCGTGCCGCCATGGTTTTGACCATGTGAATCTCTTGAAGTGGGGGGAATGGGATTGCCTTCGCTCCAATGCAAACCGAGATTTAAATTCCCAATAGTCATTGTTGTCCAATGCTCATGACCATAAGTTTTTTTCATTCCTAAGGCCTCAGAATAAAACTTAATCGCACGATTCATATCAGCAACATTATAATAAAAATCTCGATAACCTTTGATCATTCTTTCTCTCCAAAGTTTTTTGCATATCACCTACAGATACTTTAATGGACAAGCTTTGACTCTCCGTATCAGCCGTTTGGTACCCTAATCCTGCCATTCAGAAAAGCCACATACACACTCTTAAAAACCTTAATTAAGGTGCCCTTGAGTGAACAACAAACAATCCTTTGAAAGGGGAAAACAATGAAATCACTTATAGTAACAATTCTTTTGGTAGGTTCAAGCGTAATGGGAATGACAAATAGACCTGATGGGGTATATCAAGGCCAGGGTCGGTGGCGTGATAACCAGGGGCAATCTGGGGATTATGATATTACGTCATCTGTAAAGGCCGGGCTTGTTTCAAGCACATATACTTTTAATGGTCAGAGCAAAAAATATGAGTTTGAGGCTAAAACCGGGTTGAATGATAGCTTTGATGTGTTAGTTGGTGGTCATAAAGTAGGAGAAGGCTACTGTATGAGCGTTCAATGTCATTATTCAATCTCTTACGGTGGTGCAAAACTAGAGGAGAATTTGACCTTTTATGAAAATTACTTTTATCGCATTGGTTCAAAACAAGTGGATGGGAAAGTGACTACTTGGGAAGAATCAATGACTAAACAGGAGCAATAAATTGAGATCCGAGTGGCAAAGCTACTGGAATAAAACTCTTAAAAGCACACGCTCAGTTGTTTTGGCACTGGGCGTGTCGCTTATTTTTTGGTTTTTAGATTTTCATAAGATGCAAAAAGGTGAGTACTTAATTAATTTCTTAATCTGTATAGTCTACGGAGCAACAATATTTTCTTATATATGGGGATTATATGCCATTGCTCATGCAGCAACTACCTACCGGCAGATTAAAACAGGAGTATTAAAAAAATTAACATGGGGAGTACATGTTCCCTTGTCTTTATTTGCCACAACGTCTGGCTTGGTGACCGCAAAGTGGATTCAATCCTTGATAACTAATAAGGAGTTTTCAACATCTGGATTGCAAGAGTCAATTTTATTAGGTTCTTTTATTACTTTTATGTTTATGTTTTACCATGCTTACAAGAGGTCTGCGGAGGAGAATTTAGAGTTAAAAGCGGCCAAAGCAGAGTCAGAACTTCATGTCTTAAAAAATCAAATGCAGCCACACTTTTTATTTAATTCGCTCAATAGTTTAACTGAGTTAATTGAAACCCGTAGAGACTCAGCAGCAGCAGATATGGCTA
>CAYMKD010000253.1:0-4457 GCA_964390435.1 uncultured Pseudobdellovibrionaceae bacterium
AGAGTATATTGGGCGGATTTATGTTGAGAGTAAACGGCGCCCTGCTTTTATTGTTCAAGAGTCCTCAGACTAAACTATTTGTGGATAAATTTGGTCTGTAGGGTAACTTCTATAGAGCCACGAAGGTCGAACTAATTTAATATCTTGATTTTTAATCCAGCTAGAAAAAATATACTGACCAAGATCTTCTTTTCTTTCATTTAACTCAGTAGAAATTTTATTTAACTGAAAAATACTTGATGCCATATTTCCATGTACATCGGCAGTAAAAATCTTTTTACATGTATATCCAAGTGCCGGCATAAAAGCTTTAAGCTCTGCAGCTGAGTATTCTCGGTTGTGTCTTCCATATAATCCATAACCTGAATAGGGGTCATAAATATTTATTCCACGAATCATTCGAGAAACATTTTCAAGTCGTGCCACATTGGGTGTGGTTAGAATAAGAGCCCCCCCCTTTTTGAGGACGCGTCCAAGTTCACTTAAGCACTGGGCTGGATCTAGTGTCAGATGTTCAAGAATTTCACAGAATAAAATGACATCAAAAGACTCATCTTCGTAAGGCAGTTTTTGCCCTTCACAGTTAATATTTAAGTATTTCATTTCAGAAGATTGAGTTTTGCCATCAAAGTCTGTGTATTTTAAAAAATCAGACTGTTCCTTTGTTTCTCCGCCAAAATAATTTGTAATTGAGACATCATAGTTTCTAAACTTTTTTAAAAGTTGTGTGGTGAAGTAAGGATGAGCTCCAATTTCTAGGCATTTTAAATTTTCTATTTTAGGAGCTAAGCTTAAGGTTAATAAAAAGCGATTGCAGTCTGATGTCGCATATTCTGCGAAATCAGCATGTGTGGCACCATTATACCTAAAGCTTAAAAAATAATTTAGGATTTCTTCGCGGCTTAATCTTTCTGGAAGGTCTAAGGGAACCTCAGGTACCGAGATAGTCTGATTTACAGAACCTAGAGTTTTTAAAATAAATTTCTTAGCCTCATGGGGCAAATATTTTTTTGCTATTTGCCCAAGGCTTGAAGATTTAAGCTTTTGTACAAGCATAATAGAGAATGTAGGAGTCGTTAATATTTGCTGAAATTGGAGATCCCAAAACAAAGTCCTCATATTTAAAGGATTTTGTTTTAGCAGTTTGAGGCATTTCGCAGATACCTTTTTCTTCAATAATTTTAAAACCAGAGTCCATGAGAAGCTTACTTAAAAGCTCTGGAGTGTATTCAATTTTATGATCAGGATGAACGAAGCCTCCACCAATAGTTGCTGTATGGAGCTCGGTAATCAGTCGGTTAGGTGTATCTAGTGCAAAAACTCCATTAGGTGATAATAAGCGGTAAGCTTCTGCGCACATTCTTTTGCCATCTTCATAGCTGATATGTTCAATACTCTGCCCTGACCAAATAAAATCAAATGAGTGATCTTCAAGTGAGCTTAGGCGAGTCATATCAGAGTAAAGAATTTCAATTTGTCCTTCTTGTCTCTCATTTTTCACATTTTTTTTAAAATCCACATGGCGTTCATCAGGAGGCAAATCAACCATAACAAGATGTTTGAATTGGTGCGGATAGCCCATTTCATAAAGTGGGCAATTAGCGCCCCCTAAGTCTAAAATTCGCTCGCCCTTTGGCAAAAGAGTACGAATCATTTTAAGTCTTGCGTTATGAATAAAATAGAGATGATTCTGCATAGCTCGGCGAGTTGCTCTCTCTAAACCTTCATTTGAAAGAAGCATTTGATATAGAGCGTCAAACAGATCTCCTTTGTGTACACTTAGGAGTTGCTCAAAGTGGCCGAGTTCATCTGTATTAACAGCTCTGCCAAGAGCTAACTGACTAACAGAGTTAATCTCTTCTTCTGGCGAGGGTTTACTTGAGCTAAATTTTTTTATAAGATTTTTTATTTTCTCTTGAGTGTACATGAATATTCCCACTTATTTAGCCTAAATCAATACAGAATTACATTTACATAGTAAAACAAAAAATATTAATACTTTAGTTTCATGAAAGCAAGGGACCTATGAAGCCTCTAGTTGAAGAGATAAAGCAAAGAGCCGCAGAAAAAATGAAGGATCAGCCAGCTAGGGATACCTGGCAGGTAATGTCTAAATTATGGCTTAAAAATAGGGCTGAATATTCAGTTTCTATTTTAGATTTGCTTATTTATGACAAAGAGGCCTTTGTAAAGAATCTCTATGAATGTTTGCTTGGAAGGCTGCCCAGCAGCTCTGATGTTAGTAGCATTCTAGCACACTTAGAAGATGGCTCTATTGAAAAGAAAATTGAGATAATTAGAGCAATTTTAAATTCTCCGGAATTAAAAGCCAGCAAGCGTGATATTGAAATCATTGGCATACAAAGTTTTGAACGTGATTATGCAAGTAGAATAGGGCTTAAAAAAAATATTTTTAAAAAATATGAATCATTGATTAAAGCAAGCTCACTTGTTGGTCTGTCTCAAGCACAGGTTCAAGATTTGTATAAAAGAAATATTATATCTAGAAAAGAGCTTGATGCTTACTTTTCAACTTCAGATTCTAAAAGACAATATTTTCAAAGCATAGAGTTTAGAGTTATACGAAAATTGTTACGCCCCCTTATAAATTTAAAAAAGAAGTTTTCTAATTATTTTTTTGAGCCCTTTATCAGACTAGATTTTTTTATAGATACAATCTCGCAAACATTATTAAAGTGGAATTTTGAAAAAAACAAAATATATGAACTGCTCAATAAAAAGCTTGGTGAAAAATCAAGCTACATAGAAGTTAGTGGTAAAAAAATTGAGACAAAAGTTCTGTTAGAAGAAACCTATCATAGAAATCTTAAGTTAGACAAAATTTATGACTTAGGAGATTTTAATTATGATCAGTTTTATATGCGTTATGAAGAGAAGTTTCGTGGTTCCGAGGATTTAGTTAAAGAGCGACTTAAACCTTATTTAAAATACTGCGAAGAGGCTTTTTCTGATAATCAAGCTAAACTGCCTATTTTAGATCTAGGATTTGGGCGAGGGGAGTGGCTTTCTCTTGTTAAAGAGCATGGATACGAATGTGAGGGTATTGACCTAAACATAGAATTTGTTTCTAATGCGCAAAAAAAGGGATTTACAGTTCGTCATGGTAATGCAATTGATTTAATGTGTGAAATGCCATCGCAATCTTATTCAATGATTACTGCATTTCAACTTGTTGAGCATCTATCAAATAATAATTTACATAAGTTGATTCAAGAGAGTTATCGTTTATTAAAAGAGGGGGGGCTGCTTATTTTTGAAACCCCCAATGCAGAAAATATGCTTGTTGGATCTTTTGAGTTCTGGATGGACCCAACTCATGTGAGGCCGATTCCATACAATGTGCTTAAATTTATTGTTGAGTCTCATGGGTTTCAAAACGTTGAGATTGAAAAAGTGAACCCTAATCTCATGTTTGCCGACGAGGGTTTGAAGCACGCAGCCCTTGAAAATATTATTTATAGATTTAATTTAGAAAAAGATTATGCTGTTATTGCGAGGAGATCTTAAGTGAAGTTCTTGATACTACATGCTTCGATTCATGAAAATGACGCTATTGGGCATGATATATTGCAACAATATAAGATTTTATCTGAAAGGGGAGAGGTCTCTCTTTTTTGCGAGTATTTTTCATATAAGGACGTAAGCCCTTTAACAGAGGGAGAGGCAATAGCATTTGTACAGCAACCTGATGCAATCATTATATACCATCATAGTGTATATTGGCCTAAGGGAGAGGCCCTTATTAAAGGAGCTGCTGCAAAAATTATTTTTAAATATCATAACATCACACCGCCTTCTTACTTTAATGGATATTGTGATTTGTCTGTTGAGTTATCACAAAAAGGTGAAGAACAAACTAAGCAACTCATTTTAGACCACCCTGATGCTGTTTGGTTGTGTGACTCTGAAGTTAATTCGGAAGCTCTTTTAAATGCCAAAAACAAGTCGGTTGTACCACCATTTCACAAAATTGAATCTTGGCAAGGTGCTAATCATGATTCAAAAATATATGACAAACTAAGTAAAAGTAAGAATGTTAAAATTTTATTTGTCGGTAGACTAGCGCCGAATAAAGGGCATAAATTTTTATTAGAAATACTTATGCATTATATGCAAGATTATGGTTTGGATGTTGAGCTACATATTGTTGGTAAGTGTTATACTGAAAAGTATTATAGTGAACTTAAGGAATTTATTCTTAAAAATTATTTAGATCATCATGTTCATCTATGGGGAGAAGTTAGCTCTTCTGAGTTATTAGCATTTTATAAAGCGTGCGATGTTTTTGTATGTGCAAGTGAGCATGAGGGATTTTGTGTCCCTGTAATAGAGAGTCAGTTTTTAAAGCTACCAGTTCTTGCTTTGGAAAACCCTGCAGTCAAAGAAACCCTTGGGCCTAATCAAATGCTTTTAGAAAAAGATTTTCGCATGTTTGC
>CAYMKD010000254.1:0-4430 GCA_964390435.1 uncultured Pseudobdellovibrionaceae bacterium
CTTACTTAAAGAAGTAAAATGTTTGACACTTTTTGCTACTCATTACCATGAGTTGACAATGCTCGATCAGCATTTTCCGAATATGATAAATGCACATATGAGTGTGGCCGATAAAAATGGAGAAATTCGATTTCTACATACATTAAAAGCGGGGCCAGCTGAGAAGTCTTATGGAATTCATGTGGCAGAGCTTGCAGGGTTACCAAAGTCGCTCACAACTCGTGCTAGGCAGCTTTTGCGCGAATTAGAGGGACAAAAAATAAAGTTAAGTTCGCAAATGTCACTCCTTGATTTTGTAGAAGAGGAGGCTCCTCAATCTCACTCAGATAATTCCAATATCGAATTTCTTCAGAACCAACTCGAAGATCTAAAATTGCAGTTCGCAGATTTAAAAAATCTAAACTTAAACACCATGACCCCTATTGAAGTCATGATTGCAGTTACAGACTGGCAAAAAAAAGAACATTCGCCAGTCGATAAAAATTTAGAGTTTTAATTAGTTAGATAAAGAGCAATTAACAAAGTAATTAGGCAGACCTTTAAATTCTTTGTCTATAGTAAAGCTCATGTCCTTGCGGTTTAGGTAAGCAAATGTACCCTCTACATAATAAGTCACAAATTGATTATCAAAGGGATCTCTGTGCAATACAGCAATTTGTGACCAGTAAATAACCTTATGACCGGCTTTATCTTTTGCAAGAATTTGAATGGCATAATCTTGATTTTCAATGTGTTTTACATAAAGAAAAAAATCTACATCGGATTCAGAGCTTGTAGGAGCGGAGCAAACAGTCACTACATTTGAGCTTTGTGCATTTGAAGAATTGTTAATTGTTAGAGCTAAGAGAACTAAGAGAATTAGAATAAGTTTTTGCATAAAATGCTCCCATAAGTAAAAATCGTAGAATCGATAACATACACTTTGAGAAGGAAACAAGTGGTAGCGCATTGTCGCGCCACATCAATATGGACGCATTGCGTTTTGCGTGGGAAAAGAGTACTTTTTTAAAAAAATGGGCAAGAAGTTTTTAAACTCAGAAGATCTACAGCAAGCAGAGCGTTTACTTACGCCACCTTTAATTCTGCCTAATGGTGATGAGAGTTTTGAATCGAGTTTTAAGAGTTATGCTTTTAGCCATTGGGTCGAAACCCAACTAGAAACTCAACTTGGGTCTTTGCCAGGTTGGAGAGAGGCTATGCCCATTGCTCTGGGTTCCTGGGCTAGGGGAGAGCTCTGTTTAGATTCAGATATTGATATATTATTTTGTGGTGAAGAGACAGCTATTGCAAGCCTCACTAGGCACATTCAGGAAGCAGGAATTAAAATTCGAGCCCGTGTGCCAGAAAATAGTAATGATTGGACACAAGGAGTTGAAGCTTTTGATATTTTAGCACTTTGGCAAGCTAAACCTTTTTCTGCTCCAGCGGCTGTTAAACTAAAATCGCAGCAGGATCTTCTTTTTAAAAATAAAAAGCAATGGCGACAAAAATTACTCAGTGCCATTGTTAAAGAGCGCAGAGCAAGAGAAGTTCGTCATGATTCGATCACTAATTTTTTAGAACCAAATATTAAATATGGCCCAGGAGCACTTAGAGATCTGCAACAGGCATTGCAGATTTATGAACTCTTTTCTGAGAAATTTCCAAACACAGAGCATGCGCTAAAAGTTTTAAAATACTATCGATCTTTTTATTTGTTAGTTAGACAAAAACTGCATCTTATGAATTACCAAGACAATTTGGTGGGGACGGCGCAGTTTGAGCTTTCAACTTGGTTTGGCTTTAAAAGTAATCAAGATTTTATGCGAGAAATTCAAAAGGGACTTTCCAGAGTGAGTTTTTACGCAGATTGGATTATCGAAGTTGCAAGAGTGAGTCCGCAAAAAATATCAAAGACAGAGAGACTTACTTTTAAAAATATTAGCAGTCCGCAAAAAGCTCTAAAAAAAGAAAGTTCTTTATTAGTACAAAATCGAATAAGAGTAGCGCTGCAAGATAGTCTCTCTGCAAAAGCATTTAAGAAAAAAGATAAGCGCATTGGCATGTTGCTGGATGAACTAATGCAATATAATACCAAGGAAAATTTCTTAGTTTCTGTTTTTCGTTCAAGGCTGATTGATCGATATATTCCTGAGATGGCAAGGTTAACAGGTTATGTTCAACATGATCAATATCATCGTTTCACTGCAGATGCGCATATCCTTCAGGTTTTAAAAGAAGTTAAAAGGCTCAGTAGGCAGAGCAAAATAGCAGGCCCAAGCCAAGATTTAATTAAAACGCTTAATAAAACTGATTGGCGAATTTTAAGTTGGGCAGCTTTGTATCACGATTTAGCAAAAGGAATGTCAGGGGATCATGATAAAATTGCTGAAAAGTGGGTAGAGAGAGATTTAACTAAATTTGGATTTAAAAAAAGTTTTGTTAAAGAAGTGCAATGGTTGGTTAAAGAGCACCTAACTTTAAGTGAAGCAGCTTTTAAAAGAAATCCCCAATCTGCAACAACTTGGCAGTGGTTATCTGACAAGGATTTAACATCAGAGCGTCTTGTTAAATTGCTGGCATTTACAATTGCGGATATTCGAGGCACTAATCCTGATGCCTGGAATAATTGGAAAGCGAGACTTATCTCTGATTTATCTCGGGCTATGTTATCTTCCTCCACAAAATCTTTTTTAGATCTTTTAAAAAGTAGCCCTAAAAATAAAAACCAAGAATTCACAAAATTTATTTCACAATTAGACTCGTGGCTTATTGCAAGTTTACCTAAAAAAGTGTGGCTCGAAGAATTTAAAAAATTACAGAAGACAAAAGGGGATTTAGAAGTATTTGTAATAAGAACAAGGGGACAAGGGACATGGGTCAGATTTCATAGTCAGGAAGATCAGCCAGGATTATTCTTGAGCTTTGTTTCAAAACTCTATCAGAGTGGCTGTCGTATTAACCATGCTCTTATTTATACTTCATCTGACTATGGAGTTTATGATTGGTTTCAAGTGC
The DNA here is from genome assembly GCA_964390435.1 of uncultured Pseudobdellovibrionaceae bacterium. Lineage (GTDB taxonomy): Bacteria > Bdellovibrionota > Bdellovibrionia > Bdellovibrionales > Bdellovibrionaceae > CAYMKD01. The sequence continues at coordinate 2,998 of CAYMKD010000254.1, forward strand.
AGACAAATTTAAAGACGGAACAAATAAAAAAACGACTCAGTTTAAGTCATAACTCTGATTCAAAGAAAAAAATCTTTACTCAATTTAATGAAATCTTAATTATCAGTAAAGATAAAGATGAGTGGGTTATTTCGTTTAAGGGTAAGAATAAAGAGGGAATGTTACTTTCAGCTGCGAGAGCGCTTTATGAATCTGGGGCTACAATTCTCTCGGCCCGAGTGCACACTTGGGGAAGAGAGATTGAGGATATTTTTAATATTAAACCTCTGGAGGACTCTGAGAGGCTTCTCTCAGAGTTAAAGAAAAAACTAGAAGTTACTGAACTGTGATCTCAATGTAAAAACGTCCCTTATTAGGAAGATCAAAAGGGATAACAAGAGTCGCTCCTGAGTGTTTTTGTGAAATTGAGAACTGTCCTTGAATAACTGTCGGAATTGCCATTTCAAATTTATAACCAAGCTCATTTAAAGTAGTTTTTGCGCTACCATAAATCATGTTGGTGATTTCGCCTACGCAGTCAACGACGTCTTTATTAATCTCTGTGTGTTTTTCGCCAATCATATTTTCAATAATTGTGAGAATGCTGAGCTTATCAAAACTAACAGTTAAATTTCCTTTTAAAGAACCGGCAACCATTCCAATAAGGCCAGCCACATCACCTTTAGCAGTGAATTCTTTTTCAACACTAGGTTTTTGAACAACCACAGTTGTTTGTGCCATATTAGAGAGAGTTTTAATAACTCCATCAATAAAAGCGTTAATAAGGCGTTTATCTACAAGGGGATTTGTACTATTTATGTTTGGTGCTGCCACGTGAAGTTATCCTTCAAGGTTGTGAGTTAATTAAAATTAAGCTGCTTTTTTAGAATGACGAGCGTAAACCTTCTCTAATTTGGCTTTTAAAGTCTGCGCATTAAAAGGTTTTACGATATAATCTGAGACACCAGCTTGAGCCGCTTCAATTATATTTTTTTGCTCACTCTCAGCAGTCACCAACATAAAAGGAAGTTCTTTTAATTTTGGGTCTGCTTTAACAGCTTTTAAAAGGTCAATTCCTTGCATTCCAGGCATATTCCAGTCAGAAATAATGAATTGAAAGGGGTTTGGACCAGCAGCTGCAGCTTGAATCATTGGTAGGGCAGTTTTGCCATCATCAGCCTCTTCAATATTGGCATAACCAAGCTCAGAAAGCACTTTTTTGATGATTTTTCGCATAGTTGAGAAGTCATCGACCACCAAAAAATGAGTGTCACTGGGAAACATAATATCTCCTTATAATTAAAATAATCCTAAAAACTTTACCTTTATCGGTCCAGTTTTAAAAAACTCGAGTCCAAGTCTCTTGCGGAAAGTAAAAAAAGCTGTCAGACTTTAATACAGGTACTTAATCTCTCAAAAAGAGACTAAGGACCAAGGAATATTAACCTTTCAGC
>CAYMKD010000255.1:0-4408 GCA_964390435.1 uncultured Pseudobdellovibrionaceae bacterium
GCATTTCGATTGATAAAAGGGTTTGAAGTAAGCGATGTAAAACAAAGTGATGCACAAAAGCAAGCCGTAAAATGGTTTGAACACAAACTAAGTGAGCAAATTGGAATAATTGATGAGCATTATTCAAAATCAGATGGCTTTAATGGGCCAACACTTACAATTGCTTAATAGCGTTAACACAGGACTGAATCCAACACTTGCAATTAACCAAGCTTTTATAAAAGAACCCTTGCTTGAAGAGGGTAATAAGAAACCTATTCCAGCTAATTCTGCAAGTTCGCAAAAAGAAAAACGCGGAGTGCTTGGTAATTTTAGCAGTAAAGTAGAACTGAGCGTTGAAAAAGAAGCTTCGAATGAAAAGAAAAAGTACATTGAAAACTTAATTAAGGATTTTAATGAGAGGTCACCAAAAACAAAAGAACATGTACAAAAATATCGCAAATCATTAGCAGATAATCGTGTTAGTGCTGGCTTTAGACCAAATACCAAAGAAATGATCTATCCAATCCATTGTTATAAAGCTAAAGGAAGCAAATTTACTGATTTAGATGGACATGAGTACATAGATTTTACGATGGGCTTTGGAGTTAATCTCTTTGGTCATTCACCTGATTTTATTGAGACTGCAATTTTAGAACAAATAAAACTGGGGATGTGCGTAGGGCCCCAAGCTTTTTTAGCAGGAGAGGTTGCCGAACTTGTTTGTGAGCTGACAGGGCTTGAGAGAACCGTTTTTGTAAACTCAGGCACAGAGGCTGTGATGACGGCAATACGTCTTGCAAGAGCAGCCACAAAGAAAGATAAAATTGTTATTTTTGATGGCTCTTATCACGGTCACTTTGATGGGGTTTTGGCAAGAGCGCAAGATAACTTAAAGTCAATTCCCGTAGCAGGGGGAATTTCTGAGAATCTGATAAAAGATGTCGTTGTTTTAGATTATGGAAGCTCAGAGTCTTTAGAGATAATAAAAAAAATGGCGCCCCAGCTAGCTGCGGTTTTAGTTGAGCCTGTTCAAAGCCGTTTTCCAGAAAATCAGCCAAAAGAATTTTTAAATGAGCTTAGACAGATTACACAACAAAACAATATTGCATTTATTTGGGACGAAGTGATCACTGGATTTAGAATTCATCCAGGTGGAGCTCAGGCTTATTTTGGAATTAAGGCAGATCTAGCCACATATGGTAAGGTTCTAGGTGGAGGAATGCCTATTGGAGCAGTTGCTGGAGCGGCAAAGTATCTAGATTATATTGATGGTGGTTATTGGCAATTTGGTGATGACTCTTACCCTTCAAATGAAATGACTTTTTTTGCAGGAACTTTCTGTAAGCATCCTCTTGCTATGGCAGCTGCTAAAGCAACTCTAAAAATGTTAAAAGCAGATGGTTTGAAGATTATTGAAGATGTTAATAAAAAAACTAAGATCCTCTGTGAGAGTTTAAATCAGTTTTTTGAAGAGAAGGGGCTTGATTTAAAAGTTTTTAATTTTGGGACTTTGTTTCGTTTTAAAGGCAACTTGAATCTTGATTTGTTTTTTGCAAGAATGAATCAACAGGGATTTTATATATGGGAAGGTAGAAATCTCTTTTTGTCTACTGCTCACACAGATAAAGATATTGCAGATTTCAAAAAAGCCACTTTTAATAGTTTAGAAGAGTTGATTTCCTCAGGACACTATAAAACAAAGGTCGGCAGTAGCACAGTATCTGAAAAAAAAAGTCATTATGATTTAATCCCTCAACAGCAAAGATTTTTAAAAGTTTCTAATTTTTCTAGCGCTGGGTTTTCAGCAAGTTTGGTATGTATTAGCGCCAAAGTTAAAGGCCCTTTAAATATAGATAAGTTAAAACAAGCTTTCGAAATTATCTTAAATGGTAGAGACATATTTAAACTGCGTTTCAATTTAGAGTCTGCCCAACAGTGGTTTTCTTCAAATGCTGGTGATTTGGATTTTGAGTTTAAAAGCTTAAGAGAAGCTTCGAGACCATGGCGTGAGCTAGATCAAGATCTTACCGAGTTGTCTAAAGTTAAAATTGATTTATCTAAAGAGTGTTCACTAAAAGTTAGAGTATATGATGTTGTTTCCGAAACTCACGTCATGGCTATTGTTTGTCATCATTTAGCATTTGATGGCTGGACAATGACTTTATTTTTTGAAGAGCTCGCCGATGTTTATAATACTCTTTTAAAAGGGGAAAATGTAAAACTCGTAAGCAGACTTAATTATGAAGAGTTTTTGCCTCAAGCCCTTAACTGGAGAAATTCGGAGCGAATTCAAAATGCTTCTAATTATTGGCTCAATAAATTTGAGAGAAAAAATCCAGCAATAAAATTCTTAGAAGAGTATAAAACAAAATCTGAGCCCTTTTTAGGACAGAGAATAGTTTTTGATTTAGAATTAAAACTTTATAAAGAACTCAAAGTCTGGTCGACTAAGAATAAAGTAACACCATTTATGTTTTTGTTAGGAGCTTATGGTCATATTTTAATGAGCAAATTTAAATTAGAAGAGATCGTTATTGGTATACCAGCAGCTCATCGCGATTTTAAAGGATCTGAGAAAATGTTTGGCAATTGTGCTAATTTATTGCCAGTGCGTTTGCGCAACTATCCAAATATCGAAGAGTTTTTTAAAAATCTAAAAACTGTCGTTATTGAAGCTTACCAAAACCTTGATTATCCTTATGAAGCTTTAAAGGAAAAAACGGGTCCTTTATTTGAAATTTATTTTAACCTTGAACCCACATCAGATTTGCCTGAATTTGATGAAGCGAGTTTGATTATTCACCCTTTTCCTATTTCGGCCAGCGAGCTTCCGCTCATGCTTAATGTTACAGATCTTGAACATTATTATCATTGTGAATTTGACTTTCAATTAAGTCATACAAATGATGATTTTATTCTCGAGTTAGTTGATGAATTGAAAGAATTAATAGGGAAAATAACAACTATTTAGCTAAAAACCGTTTCAGAGTATTACATTTAATGAGTCTTGATACTTAGTTATTTTCTGCAATCAAGAATGTGATCGTCAAAAACACTTCCTATTATTAGGCGATCCTCTGAAAGTCTAAGAGCCACACTGGCGCTCGAGATTTCTTTTCCTGAGTTTTCATAGAGCTTCTCAAATTTAGGATGAGGAAGGTCAAGATCAGAAATTTGATAAATAACAGATGGAGCTTGAAAGTTACGATTCTCGTTTTGTTTTTTTAGTTTAAATAAATTTGGATGAACAGCAGCTATAAGATTTTTCCCGTACCTGGTTATGTTATCAATAGACATATTTACGGGGATAACTCGAGATTCGTAAGAGGGGGAGGTTCCAATTTGCATGAGATGCAGCTCTTTTCCTAACATAGATACAATATATAAAATTTGATGGTTTTCTGAAAATGAAAGTCCATTGGCAAAAAACAAACCAGCTTTGATTACTTCGCTATTTTGGCCATCGTAGTAAGATAAATAACCACTGGCTTGCCGTAAGTATTGTTGAATTTTTTGCTTCCAAGGAGTTGTAGTTGAAAAATCACTAGTCAAATAAAATTTATTTTTATCAATTAAGGCAATGTCATTGCCAGCTTCAAAAAGAGGATCACTTATGCTTTTTATAAACTGGAGACGCTCTTGTTCCCATTTAAATACTTCTATTGTTGTGTGTTCATGAGTGCGATGGTTTACTACATAAATATAAATTTGGTTTTCAATTGAAATTATGTCAAGTCCATGTGGATGAAAGTTAAAATTCAGGTTTTCATGAACTAATAAAGCGGTGAGTGTATTTTGGCTTGTATCATACAAAAATAAATCACCACTCTGACTATTTTTACTTAATGTACGTGAATCTGAGCTAATGATAATTAAAGGTGTAGAGGGTATAAGAGCCATATCCTCTGGCCCAATAATGGGCCCTTGTGCATGACATGTACCAAAAGCAAAATTTTCTGACTTATGAAAAAAGCCAGCATCTTTAAGAAGAATAAAGACGTAAATTGATAAAATCAGAATGCAAAGCAATGAGAAAATATATTTTTTCATACGAGTCCCTCTTGAACTTCTTTAATTACTAGATGTCTTTTAACTTTTTGGCTACTTGACAGTGCAAAAGGCTCTTTTCTAATGCGAAACTCTTGAGGGCGTTTATAAGGGGTGAGTTTTTGACAGTGTTCATTTAGGAAATTTATAATATATTTTAGTTCATCGGCGGATGTTAAAGCTGGTAAGAAGAGTTCTTTTAAGTAAACAACAGCAATAATTTTCTCCACTTTGTTTTTATCAACAGTATAAACCACACAAGAGTCTTTTACATATTCACAAGATTCAAGGTGAGTTTCAACTTCTTCTGGCTGCACTTTTTTCCCACTACTGAGCACAATCATGCTTTTTTTTCGTCCACTAATATGTAGATAGCCAT
>CAYMKD010000256.1:0-4378 GCA_964390435.1 uncultured Pseudobdellovibrionaceae bacterium
ATATGCTCGGTGACGCCTTAGTGTATGGGTTTAGCCTCTACGTTTTACATCGTAGTGATACTTGGCGGGCGAGTGCGGCTCTTATTAAAGGACTTATTATTGTTGGTTTTGCAAGCTTTGTATTACTTGATACTACTGTAAAGATACTTGCCGATACAGTCCCTGTATTTGAAACTATGGGAGTTGTTGGGCTGCTGGCACTTATTGCCAATGTCAGTTGCTTGCTACTTTTAGTAAAACATAAAGATGATGATATTAATATGCGATCCACATATATTTGTTCTCGTAATGATATTATTTCTAATACTGGAGTGCTCATTGCGGCCGTAACAGTTGCTTTAACAAATTCAAAGTGGCCTGATATAGTTGTCGGTTACGTTATTGCTATTTTATTTTTCAAATCTGCATGGCCTATTTTATCTGAAGCCTTGAAGGTAATAAAAAATGAGCGTCTATCTACATCGGTGACAAATGAAAATACCCTACTTAAGGATTAATTTTTTAATTGCTTTAAGCGCGACTCTTGGAAGTCTCTATTTTAGTGAAATTCTAAAATATCCTCCTTGCATTTTATGTTGGTATCAAAGGATCTGCCTTTACCCATTAGTTTTAATCTTTGGCTCGGCTCTGTGGTTAGAAGATAAAAACTATAAGCCTTACTCATTTCCGCTAGCTCTTTGTGGGGGAGTCATCGCCATGTATCACAACCTTGTATACTACGGCATAATATCTGAGGCGCTTACTCCATGCATAGAGGGCATTTCGTGTTCTTCTAAGCAGCTTGAGCTTTTTGGCTTTATTACGATTCCTCTTTTATCATTAATTGGATTTATACTGATTTTATTTTTAACAATGATAGATCTTACTAAAACCGAAAGGAAAACATGAAAAACAAAATATTTGTTTTAGTTATCGGAGTTTTAGCTGTGCTTGGGTTTTTTATTTTAAAAAATCAAATAAAGCCTGAAGTCTTAAGTACGCCAGAGGTGACTAACTCTGAATTAACAAGTTTTGTGCGACCTCATAGCCCGAGTTATGGCAATATGCTTGCGCGAGTTATTGTTGTTGAGTGGTTTGATCCTGAGTGCGAATCTTGCCGGATGATTCACCCCATGCTTAAAAAAATTATTTCCGACTACAAAGATCGAGTGTACTTTGTTCTTCGGTACATGCCCTATCATAAAAACTCCATGTTTGCGGCAGCGGCACTTGAAGAAGCACGAGAGTTCGGTAAATACGATGAAGCCTTGGATATTCTCTTTGAGAAGCAGCCCGAGTGGGGCAATCACCATGAGCCTCGACCGGATCTAATCCCAGAATATTTATCTATCTTGGGGATTCCCAAGTCTAAACTTAATAAATCCTATTTATTAGAGAAGCATAGCAAAAAAATTAAGATGGACGAGGCCGACGGAAGAAATGTTGGAGTGCGCGGAACCCCCACTTTTTTTGTAAATGGAAAAATGCTTTTAGAACTTGGATATGAGCCAATTAAACAAGCAATTGAAACTGAGTTGGAAAAAGCGAAGAGCCAGTAGTTGATTTTTTCAAATTCGTATCATCAGCGATCTTTTTGACGTCACCCACTCTAGAAAGAGAAGAACCCTAAGTTCAATGGTGGCCCCGGGGAGAGTCGAACTCCCACACCCTTGCGGATACTGGATTTTGAATCTAGTGCGTCCAGAGCCAAAATTGATCGAGTTTGCCGAAGGCTGGTTAATGTAAAGTGTTGTAATTGTTAAACTATGAAAGATCAAGTTCTTCTATAAGTGCTTGAAAACATGAGATTTTTAAACGTAAACCTGTCGTTACTAAATCCTTGAAAATACGTGCAACCAACCAAGCGTTTGTTGCGTATGTGTTGCGGTAAAAGCTTTGAAAATCCTGTTGCGTTCAAAAACGCAACAAGACTTTCTCCATTATGGTTGCAATGGGGGACATTTGTGAGTTATATGGGAGCCCATGCAATATGATCAGGAAATATTAGATGCATTCCGTAAGATTGTTCAAGGCTTGCGGGTCTCTTCGCGGAGAGCGGAAGAGGAGTTGGGGGTCAGTGGAGCGCAGTTATTCGTACTACAGCTTCTTGAAGAAAATAGTGTTGCAACTATTAATGAGCTAGCGGCTTTAACGCGTACCCATCAAAGTTCCGTATCTACAGTTGTTTCCAGGTTACGAGATAAAAATTTAGTGGAGCGGAATCAGTCGGAAATTGATGCGAGAAAAGTTGAAATAAAATTGACTAAAAAGGGCAAAGCTATTGTTCAGAATCAATTTCCAGCAGCGCAAAAATATTTGTTTGCAGCAATCCAAAAACTAAACGACAAAGATCAAAAGCAGTTGGCAATATTTCTAAAAAATATTGTGGAAGACTCCGGGTTTTCTCAATTTGTTCCAGATCTATTCTTTGAAAGTTAAATCTATGAAAAAAATTTTAAATCAGTTAAGAAGTGGCTTTTTGCCTGTCGCTCCATCCTTGGATGTCACTATTGGGCGAAATCACTTTGAGTCTGAAATGAAAGCTGTTAATACACAAACAATAATGTTGTGTTTATTGGCTTGCTTGTTAGGAACACTTTCAGCAGTCGTTGCCCAGATTTTGACTCACCTCATTGGATTGGTGACGAATTTATTTTTTTTTCAAAGAATCTCATTCGATTTTATTTCACCCTACAATAAAGAGGCGTGGGGATATTGGGTTATTTTTATCCCTGTGATTGGTGGCCTAATTGTTGGAATAATGGCACGTTTTGGATCTAAAGCTATTCGTGGTCATGGTATCCCCGAGGCCATGGAAAATATTTTAATCAATGAAAGTAGAATTCCTCTGCGTTTAACATTTTTAAAACCACTTTCAGCGGCGATCGCAATTGGAACTGGAGGGCCTTTTGGGGCAGAAGGTCCCATTATTGCTACAGGAGCTGCCCTAGGCTCTGTAATGGGCCAATGGCTTCGTTTAGCAGCTACCCATAGAAAAATCTTATTGGCAGCTGGGGCTGCAGCAGGAATGACCGCCACTTTTGGAAGTCCTATTTCAGCAGTTCTATTAGCCGTAGAACTTCTCCTATTTGAATTTAAGCCCCATTCTATCATTCCTGTGGCGATCGCGGCTTCGACAGCAGAAGCAGTTCGAGCTTCAACTCTTGGCACCGCCCCGATTTTTGCAATGACTCCAATTAGCAATTTGCCAGGGTCGGCATTGGCATTTTCTCTATTGGTAGGAGCTGTTATGGGGGTTGCTTCTGTGTTGATTACGAAATCAGTATACGCAGTAGAGGATAACTTTGAAAAGCTTCCAATTCATTGGATGTGGTGGCCCGCTATTGGGGGCGTCGCTGTTGGAGTGGTGGGTTATTTTTTTCCGTCTACTCTGGGCGTTGGTTATGGAAATATCGAAAGTATTTTGCATGGAGATATGCTTCCCTCGTTTATGATTGTCTTTTGCTCTATGAAGTTTATTTCTTGGCTAATTTCTTTGGGTAGCGGAACATCGGGCGGGACATTGGCTCCCTTATTTACTTTTGGAGGAGGGATGGGATCTCTTTTGGGTTTTGCGGCACTGCAGTTAGATCCTCAACTCGGTATTACCGTTGGTATGGCAGGGCTTGTTGGTATGGCTGCAATTTTTGCTGGTGCCTCAAGAGCATTGTTGGCATCAGTGGTATTTGCCTTTGAGGTGACTCAGCAACCCCTTGGTTTGATGCCACTTCTAGCAGGCTGTTCAGTTTCCTATTTAATCTCCGGCATACTTATGAAAAACAGCATTATGACCGAAAAAATTGAAAGACGAGGTGTTAAAGTGCCCGTTGCTTATTTTGCAGACCCTTTGGGCCATTTATATGTTCGAGATTGTTATTCCTCCAAGGTGTGTTCGTTTCTTAGTGAAACCAAAGTGAGCGAAGTTTATGAGAAAGTTCTTCATTTTGCTCCACCATATGATCATCTCGTTTATCCCGTTGTGGACAAAGATGGACTTTATATTGGTGTTGTAACACGAGAGGATTTAATTCAGCAGGAGCGCACTCATGAAAATACAATTGGTAATCAGATGAAAAAAAACTTTGTAAGCGTAAAAGCCGAAAATACCCTTCGCTTTGCTCAAAATTTGATGAGGAAACACCAAATAACAGTTTTGCCAGTTGTGGATTCTGATGGAAGGACCTTAAAAGGAATCCTTTCTCAATCAGATATTATAAAATTTGGTTAGGCAGTATCTGTCTGCTTAAATAGATTACTTGTTGCTTTTTTAAATAAACATTGCGGTTGAAGAGCATAGATTTTCGCGATTGGCCTTGAATAAATTGAATCTAAGTATAATCTTTTCGGCATGATTAAGATAAAGCGTGCATATGAAAACCCCAATACTCAAGATGGATAC
>CAYMKD010000257.1:0-4315 GCA_964390435.1 uncultured Pseudobdellovibrionaceae bacterium
AGAACCAATGCTCAATCTCGTGTGCTTGAAGAGCAGCTCAGACTTAACAATATCCCCTATCGTCTTATTGGTGGGGTTAAATTTTACGAGCGCATGGAGGTTAAAGATGTTCTTTGCTACATGCGCATTTCACTTAACCCTGCTGATGATTTAGCGTTGAAGAGAATTATTAATGTTCCAACACGTGGGATCGGCAAAACAACTGTTGAGCGTCTAGACAGTTTAGCACAGGCTGAGCAAATAACACTGCTCGAAGCTCTTGCAAAATCAATTAACCTTAGAACTTTTAATGCTGGAACAACAGGCAAATTGCGACGTTTTCTAGAACTCATACAAAGTCTTGAAGTCGAGGCTAAGAATAAAAACTTATTAGATTTTTATCTCATTTTAGGAGATCAAACTGAATACAACGCAAGGCTACAGACTGAAGATACTCCAGAAGCTCAAGCTCGAATTGAAAACTTAGAGGAGCTCGATAATGCTATTTCTCAGTTTTGTGCCGAAAGAGGCGAAGAGGCTTCGCTGCAAAGTTTTCTTGAAGAGATTGCTTTAGTAAATGATGCCGACAATCTAGATCCAAACACCAGTGCCGTAACCTTAATGACTCTACATATCTCTAAAGGCCTTGAGTTTCCGGCTGTTTTTATTGTTGGTATGGAGGAGGGGCTCTTTCCAAGCATTCGTAACTTTGAAGAATCGGACGACTCCGCCATCGAAGAAGAAAGACGACTTGCTTACGTCGGTTTTACAAGAGCAAGAAAATTTTTGTATTTAACTTACACTCGAACTCGTAGAGTATGGGGGCAAGAGCAATACAATCCCCCAAGTCGATTTTTAAAAGAAATTCCAAACGATCATGTGCAGTTCACAAGTGGTATTGAACAGCCACGATTTATGCAAAATATGAATTTAAATTCACAACAATCTGCGCGTCGTTATAACCAAGAATTTGATAGTCAAGAGTTTCCAGATTATGAGACTGAAGTTAGCAACATTGTATCTAATGATTTTAAAACTGGAATGCGAGTGAGACATCCCATCTTCGGCCCAGGCTCTATCTACAAGATAGAAGGCTCTGGCCAAGAGCAAAAAGTGAGTGTGTTATTTGGTGATAACACAATTAAGAAATTTGTTGTCAAGTATGCACGACTTGAGCGAGTCTAAAGCTCTGAAAAATGAAAAACAAAAGGGGGACATAATGAAAACTATAAAACTCATTATTTTAACTATCAGTTTAATGAGCTCAATTACTTGGGCCTACGGCACCAATCAACATGAAATATCAGCCACTGTGTCTCAAGGTGAAATCTCTTTTGGTAATAGTGTTACCCAGATTGCTGCTGGCAGCTCTTACTCTTACCTTATCAGTCGCGGTATACAAGTAGGTGGTGATGCCGAATTTCTCTCTATCAATGGCAATGGTCAAAATAATACCTATATGGCTTTGTTTGGTACTGGCACATGGAACTTTCCAATGAGTTGGGATATTAGAAATGCGATCTTTGTTCGAGGAGGCATTGGCTTTGCTGATGTAGCTCTTGCCAGCAGCAATGCAAGTGGCTCTGCAAAATCGGAACTGGGCTTCAAAGTTATGGCTGGCAAACGGTTTATCTTATGGGACCGTGTTTTATATGCTCCAATGGCTGGAATTATTAAAGTGGGCTCAAACGATGCTGTTTTTAAAATCATCCCAATTAACGTGAGCTTACAGTTTTAATAACCCCTCTTGACTCAAAAAAGTGTAGTAATGTTTTAGATTTCTAGAACATGTTAGAGATTTTATCATCCGTCTTTTATTATTTCTCTGAATCTGATATAAAGGTTCCTCAACTTTAAAAAGAGGTGCCTTATGTCAGCAAGTAAAAAAAATCAAAAGAGTCGCCGAATTGAAAGTGAAACTGTCACTACAAAAAATCAACAGTCTTCTGATTTGTTAAAAAAGCTTTTTTTGAGCGAAAGCATTACCGAATTTGATCCACAAAAAGAATGTGGCAAAGCTTGGTCTAAAACTTTGCTCAACTAAGAATTTTAATTTTATTAATTAGAAGCTAGTAAAAAGTCGCTTAAGCTAAGCGACTTTTTTTTTGCCTTTTTGCGCCGAAATGGGTTTTGTCTCAATGAATACAGGACTCTCACCAAAATATTTTGATTTTGGTTTCGTAAAAAGGTTCGACAAAATAGCCAAAAACACAAAGACACTTGCTACAGCTACCAAGACAAGTGAAGTTAAATATAAACCAAACATAGCAATAACTAGGCTTACAACACCTATACCTACCGCTATATGAAGTAACTTTTGACTCGTTTTTGATAGTTCACTACCCATACAGTTTAAATATCGGTAGATTTTGCATGTAAAGTGAGAGTTCAAACTCACTAATTTTGCTAAAAGACTTAACAGTCTCAACCCTTTAGACAAAAACTAAAAAACAAATCCTAAAAAGAGACACTCTTTATTCTACAAATAATAAATGGTTTTCACAGCTTAAACATGAACGTTTTAAATTGAGGCTCTTTAATAAATTGGCCCTGAATTTGAAATCAATTAATGTTATGAAAACAATTAATACTTTTATCGTTGGGCTATGCTTTATTCTTCCTCTTCAAACTTTTGCCTTTGGACAAGCTCTGCCAAACTTCTTTAAAAAGAAACCTCAAGTTACTGAGCCAACACCGATTCCTCCTCCAGTTACAGAAAATCCAACACCAACTCCACCCGCACAAAATCCACCAGTGACAACCAACCCTTCTGATTTTCAAGCTCTATGGTCGCGAGTGAGCAAACCACATGTGCAATCTCAAGAGTGGACAAGAATCGTTCAGGACACCATCGTGCTCTATGGAGAGGAACTCCTTAAAGGCAGTGAAGACATGCAAAATTTCTGTCCTCAGTTTGATCGCTTAGGCACAAATGATCGCATTAATTTTTGGGTTGAGCTTATTGCAGCGATGACTCGCTATGAAAGCGGCTTTAAACCCACCACGCGCTACACTGAAACTACTATGGGAACGGATCCAATTACTGGCTCTCAAGTTGTGAGCGAAGGACTTTTGCAACTCTCTTATCAAGATATTAGACCTTACCCATTTTGTGATTTTGATTTTGAGGCAGATCGCCAGTATGCACTTGATGATATCCGTCGTAGTATTTTAGATCCGGCTCGTAATTTAGCCTGTGGCACGCGAATTCTCAATAATCAAATTAAAAGACGGGGCCTTATCGCAGTTAGCAGTGGCGCTTACTGGGCAGTTATTAAAACAAACTCTAAATATAACAAGCTTGAAGAAATTAAAGCCATCACAAATGCTTTGAGCTTTTGCCAGTAATAGGTGCCAGGCTCTGTTTCTTGTTTGTAATACGAACCCGCAACACAGCAAGAAACAGGATCTGAAATCAAGAGCGTCTCAATTTAAGACACCTTCACTGTCTTCATACCGTAAAGTGGCACTTTACCTTGTTTTCTCATTTAGTAAACTCAGCAGAGCTAATCATCTTAAATCACATACCTTTCCCTAAATTTTCAAACTGAAACGATAAAACTTCGTCAGCTGTCAAACTTTTAACACTCGCGATTTACCCTGAGATTTCAAAGTAAAATCAAACTGTTATATGATTTTTGAAAGCCTGCCCATTTGGCGTGATCTTTGGAATAGCATAAAGAGTGTAGCAAAGAATTTTTTTAGGAGGATACTATGAAAACACTCATCACTTTAAACAGACAGAAAGTCTTAGTACTTAGTCTATTGGGTGTTCTTGCTCTTAACACTTCATGGAATACAAAATCTGCTTCTAACCAAATATGGTTATCTAGTGAGAGTACTACTGAAGAGGTGTGTAGTAAATCCGTTGTTATAACCTCTGATGGCACATACAACGCAAAATGTGAAACTAAAGAAGATGGAAAAACAGAAGTAACTCTCGAATCAACTGAGGGCACGGCTTGTGTTGAATGCAGCACTATTGAAACTAAAACTGTTACCGTCACAGTGGATACTAAAGGAAATGCTGGAGATATTTTAAAAGCCGCCGTTAATCAATACGAAGAAAGCCAAGCTAAAACAGAAGACAAAGAAGAAGAAGTAGCAGACGACTCAGAAATGAAAATGCCTGAAAATTGTTTAAATAAAACTGGTCATTATCGTCTTGAGTGCTTAACTATAGAGCTTATTCGTGCATCAAAAGAATTTCGTAAACTAGAAGACAAAGACAAACTTCCTGAAGGTGTTGAACCGACAGAAAAGATTACTCAATTTTATGAAGAGTTTATGAAAGATAAAATTGAAAAAATCCTTGATGATGCAAGATTCACTTATG
>CAYMKD010000258.1:0-4300 GCA_964390435.1 uncultured Pseudobdellovibrionaceae bacterium
GCATAAATTGCATTCAAAAATATAATAATTGTAATTACAGATTTGATAAAATAATGGAAAGACCAGATCAACATATTCATTGGAAATTAAAACATTTGACAACATGCTTGAGGTGCATCTTCAAGCCGTAGAATGATCTTCTTACAAGAAGGTCTCTAGAAAATCTGACAATTTGAAAATCTATCTCCTTTTTTTTCGTTCTCTACTAGTTTCAAAGCTTCGTTCTCAGCTTTTTTTAAAGCGATGGCATTCATCATAGCGTCTATATTTTTTTTAGACTCTTCTTCAAAAATCTTACTCAATACTCTTTGATTAAGTTTTTCGTTCCAGTCCTGTAAATCATTAAAATGAGTAAAGGCAATTTCCCCTATAACGTTCATAAAAATCGTCATGATCGTTGTAGTAATATCCGAATCCAACCGTCGCAACGAATTTCTCTCATCGCTAAGTCCCAATTTAACAATTACATAAGCATCCTTAAGTCTTTGTTTTACATTCGTTTCAGCCTCACGAAGAGAGTAAGTATGCAACGGCTCCCCTAACCTTGCCCTTAATGAAACGACTTTATCTACATCTGGCAGACTACGATTGACTATCGCACTCTCAAAGTATCTGACTAATTGGCTTTTATCATTATTAATACTCATAACCACCTCACCAATTACATGTAATTATATAAACATTACTTTAATAATTTCAATAGTTAATAAGTATTTATTAATAAAACTAATTAGTCAAAGAAGCGGATACCTCAACAAAAAAAATATAAGTATATAATAATCAATATGATAGGTGAGCTATTTGATAAAAAAAAGAAGGATCAAGTCATGGACTTAATCCTTCTCGTCATTTACAACTTCTTAAAAAGACTTATTGACCTTTGTTAAAACAATCAATGGCCTCTTTCAACTGCCTGTTAGGGATAAGCGTATTACCCATAGGCTCTCGAGATATTGGCGAAGTGGTGTGTTTTGCTAACCACTCTGTGATTGCTCTTCGTTCATAGCTATTCCCATCAAGGCCCACAACAGGATCCTTCATAATTTCTTGAGTAATGGGACAAATAAAATGCGCAGGCACATCAGGCATCTCAATTTCCTTTTCCACTTTTTCTAAAAAAGAACTTTCCCTTTGACAGATGGCCAAATCCCATTCACCCCGATCAGTCACATCAATTTTCAAAACTACTTTTTCAGCAAACACATCGCTTTTAAAGAACTTCAACGAAAACTCATGCGTCTCAGATGCGAAAAAACGTCCTAACAAATACTTAGCACCAAATGAAGTGACTACATCGCCTCTCTCGAATTGCGCCTCTTGATTACCTATATCTGTAAAAGATCGTTCAGCCATTGGTAGCAACATGCGCATCATGTCATCATAGTTAACACTTCCCTGAAGCATATTAACCGTAGTACAAACTGCCTTTATAGCCTCCTGATGACGAGAATAAAAAGCTTTTTCATCCGCTTCATACCCGAATAAGGCCACATCGTAGTCAATCGATTGTTTCGCAGTATCTCTATCTCGTTGCACTCGACCAAAAAAGTTAGAATCAATGCTAAAGAGAGGCACCTTTCTACCAGATTTTAAATTGGCATAGATAGCGATTGTGGAACTATTACCATTCTCACTATATTCACGATCCATTTTTCGTATAGCACGACCTGAAAACTGAACCGTCGTCGGATAATTAAGAAGGCCTATCAAGCCATTTTCTTCTGAAACAATCCCTTCTTCAGTTCTGAATAACTGAAAAATAGTTGCTTCACGATAACCTAAAGACTTCATTTGCTGAGATTGCATATTTCCTCCCATGTTTGGAAGAACAGTATCACAACACAGCCTTTAAAATTAAGAATTTATGACACAAATGAACCAAACCAATGTTTGGCTCATTTGTATTGGTTTAAGGATTTGACAACATCATGGTTAGGCCGGCATCGGCGTATCCGTTTATGGTATCACCCGCAGTAACAGAGCCACTGAAAACAAGCAGTAATCGGGTATTCTTTGGAATAAAGACGTTAATGTTGCTGACATTGCCCTGACGCGTAGTCCCCTCATTTACAAGACCTGCCGGAAATACATCAAAGTTAACTGCCGCACCGGGTATCAGGGTAAATACATTGTCCGGCGTTGTCGACTGATAGAGTTGCGCTGTTACAACAACATCCATTGATAGCACCATAAATGGACACACACTAAAAAATGCGCCAAGGGATACCAACGTCGCATCTTGAGGAACAGTAAAGGCTACACATTTCTGAGTCGAATTGCCAAGTGTTATTTCGCTAAAAAACACATCACTTACATTTAGATAGTTGACAGCATTACCAAATGCAATTGCCGAGACATATGGATTCTCTACATTGGTTCCTATAGTAATAATATCACGTGAACTAAACGGGATATAGGTATAACCACCACCGCCAGTAGGTCCAACCGGTCCTGGCAATCCCGGCTCCCCAGCCGCACCAGTAGCTCCTGTTTCCCCGACAGGACCCATAGGTCCAGTAGCACCTGTTGATCCAGCTGGTCCAATGGGTCCTGTCGGCCCTGTCGGGCCAGGAGTTTTTTTCTGATTATTGTTCAAAGAGTTGCCTTTCCCCTCAACAACGTATCCGACTGGATCAATTTCTGATGCAGCCATTTCATACCTCAAAAGCGAACCTATAACAAACAATGAAAATATGATCTTATTCACAAAACTCTCCGTTGTACATTTGATTGAAAACACCATCAGCAACTTAGCCAAAACACACGTTCTGCCGGCTTACGGCATGTGCAATCTACATAACAATTTTGTAAATTTCAATAATTTGCTGTTCACCCCTAATGAAAACATGCCTATAACGAATGCAATGCAATTCAAGCCGGACGCATACAAAAATGGGAACAGCTTTGGTATACATACGATTGCACTGATTTGATCGACTCTTACTGGCTTAGTTCCTAAAAATTGCGTAAAATTAGTAGAGCTCTTGACTAAGACTCACGATAAGCACAAAAATAGATTTCACCTGATAGCCTTAAAAACTTCATCTAATTGTTTTCTTCACTATCTCCCTAGGCTGAGGGATAAAGATCGAAGTTACGAGGGAGCGACACGGGATTGCTCCCAAGGGACTTTAAGTCAGTCTAGACCTACAAGTACAATACTCTTAATGAGTTAAGTAAAGATCAATTGTGTTAGATCATGTTATTTAATGCCGGTCCTTTCTGTCGGAGTGCATAATAATTGCGTAAAATAACTAAAGCTCTTGACTAAGATTCGCAGTAGGCACAAAAATAGCTTCAGGAGTACTTATGTTATTTTATGAAGCAGAGAAAATTCTAAAGACACACAAAAATGATCTTTCCAATTTAGGTGCTAACAGGCTTGCTATTTTTGGTTCTGTAGCCAGAAACGAAGGCAAAAAAAGCAGCGATGTCGACATCCTTGTCGATTTCGACGCCAAAAAAGGACTCTTTGGATTTGCTGATCTAAAATTCTATTTGGAAGACATTCTTCATTGTGATGTAGATCTTGTAAGCAAAAGAGCGCTGCACCCGGCACTGAAAAAGAGAATTATAAGTGAAGCAAAACAAATCTTCTAGAAGCTGGTCTCTTCGCATAAAAGATATTATCGATTCAATTACTAAAATTGAACTGTACACTCAAAATATGACGCTTGCACAATTCAAAAAAAACGACCTAGTCATAGATGCAGTCGTACGAAATTTTGAAATTATAGGTGAAGCGAGTCGACACATTCCTATTTCCATTCTACATACCTATCCGCACATTCCATGGAGACAAATGGTCGAAATGAGAAATTTTCTCATTCATGAATATTCTGGCGTCGATCTCAGCACAGTTTGGCAAACAGCACATAAGCATCTTCCTGCCCTCAAAGATCAACTATCCACTATCCCCTTAGAAATTTAAATAATGTAAAAAAAAGAGGGCCTAAGTCAATGACTTAGCCCTCTAGTAGAAGGAACCTTAAGTCTTTCGACTCTCCTTCTTACGGTTTGGCACATGGGTGATGAATGCCTTCATCTAATTGTTTTTTTCACTACTACCCTACGCTGAGGGATAAAGAGCGAAGTTGCGAGGGGCCGACCCCGGCCATTTCTTTTTGGCCGAAGATTTTGAAGCAGAGGAATGCTCGGGGTCGGACTCGAACCGACACGCCCAAAAAGAGCAAGGGATTTTAAGTCCCTTGTGTCTACCATTTCACCACCCGAGCGGGGGAGAGATCCTTCCGGTGGGGAAGGATCTCTATTGGATACGTCAGATATTCTACGCGCCCAT
>CAYMKD010000259.1:0-4277 GCA_964390435.1 uncultured Pseudobdellovibrionaceae bacterium
TATAGGACCAATCTGGCAACTGACTCATGCCACGGACTGGACTTTTAAGAAATTGAATAAGAACCGTAGGAATATCTTTAAGCTCGTCTTGCCATGTCTTTGTCATTTATTGTCATTGCAGCATTTAATGGGCTGTAGAGCAAGAAAGATTTTAAATTCTATTAATTTATAAAGTTAATTTACTTTACCAGGAAGCTATTAATGCTTAACATTGTGCTCTTATGTCTAAAGAAATTAAGAGAGTTTCTGCTTATGCAATGATTACTGCAGACAAGCATATTCTATTATCACAAATTGCAAGAGGCCCTAATAAAGGTCGATGGAGTTTGCCTGGTGGAGGAATCAAGTTTGGTGAGAGCCCTCAGGTGGCCTTAATCAGAGAAGTACAAGAAGAAGCTGGCATTGATATTGGACAAGAAAAAATAAGCTTAATAGATGTTCTTAGTGATGTATTTGATTTTACAATTTCAAAAGGCCAAAAAGAACATTTGCACCTATTGGGAATCATCTATCGTGTGGACCTATTAAAAATGATTGATTGCAAGATAGATTCTGATGGCAGTAGTTCTAATGGATGTAGATGGTTTGATTTAAAAAAGATCTCTGATATTGATATAAATTCTTTTGTCTTTAGAGCTTTGAAATACGCTCAAAAATAAGCATCAAGTCTTAGAGTTAAATCCATTGCTTGACGATCTACGGTATCATTTAAAAGGCTAATCCGAGTACCAAGCTCACAGCCTAAGCTCACTTCTTTACTTATATGAGCATCAACTCCTGCAAAAAATATTGATACTGGAGTTGTGTCGTTGCGAATAATATTTAGAGCACTATCTTCATATTTAACATATCTAGTTCCGAGTCCGCCACCGAGACGGTGCCCCCAAAAAGCGCCTTGTCCGCGGTTAAATAACTTTAAATCAAACTCTCTAACTGAAAGTGTTTCAGTTCCTTTATTTTGAATGCCAAAATTTCTAAAAGCTCCTTCAGCAGTCCAGCGAGGCGATAAGAGGTCAATACCAACAGAGAGCTGCATTCCATTGTGAAAACGATAAAAATTTTGGTCCTGAGGTTTAATTTGTAGTAGTGAGCTCACCATAGCAAAGCCCGCATGAATATCTATATTTTCAAGTGGATCTCTCTCTATTTTTTGAGGGCGATTCTTTAACGTAAGTTCTTTTAACAACTGGTCATAGCTAACTTCTTCAGCATCATCATCAAGGGCCCAGACTTTGGTCGGACCTATTATGAGCAGAGGAATTAGGAGTAGGTGAGCTATAGTGGATTTGATATTCTTCATAGCTCCATTTTAGCAGAACATGATAAATATTAAAAATCTTGTCTTTCAAACCAGACCAATTCTTTGGCAAAATAGAGATTAGATGTTGGGATTATTTAAAAAACGTTCTTCTCATTGTTATTGTGCTTTTTGCCGTAGTCCTAGAAAGGTTTACGTTAAAAAAAGTATTAGTCTGCTTAATATCTTTACTTCTGCTATAGCCGCAGCAGCGATGACCTATATTATTTGGCAAGAAGTAGACCCTCGAGGATTATTATTTCTTTTGTGCCTTTTAGTAGTCTCAGAAATTGCCATTCAAATTCGAAGGCGTATTTCTCTGATTTGTAAGCACTGCGGATTTGATCCAATCATTTATATCAAAAATCCAGAGCAAGCAGCAGAAAAAGTGAAGCTCTTTTTAGAAAAGCGAAAAGAAGATCCCAATTATCTACTCGCCAAACCGCTAAACCTGCCTCCTCAAAAAAAACCTTCTCAGAAGCCGCTCTTGCAGCGTGGCAATCGCCCAGGTCAACTGGTTTCAAAGCAGGTTTAGACTTGAGTTCAAACTAAAGTCCAATTAGTCTTTAAGCATGCGATCACTCGTAATTATACCTACATATAATGAAAAAGATAATATCGCAGTTATCATTCCAGAGATACTAAGACAAAATCTTGGTGTTCATATTTTGGTCGTTGATGATAATTCTCCCGACGGCACTGGTGAAATTGTAAAGTCATTACAATCTCAATATTCAGAGGTTCATTTGCTTTCAAGACCAGGCAAGCAGGGTTTAGGAAGAGCTTATATTGCAGGTTTTAAATGGGGAATCGAAAACGGTTATGATGTACTAGTTGAAATGGATGCTGATTTTTCTCATCGTCCGCAGGACTTACGCACGCTACTTGAAGCTCTTAAGGATAACGATGTGGCCATAGGTTCTCGTTGGGTTACTGGAGGCGGGGTTTTAAACTGGGGAATCTTGCGTTTAATTATCTCTCGAGGTGGAAGCTTTTATGCAAGATTGATTTTAGGATATCCAGTTCTAGATTGGACAGGTGGATTTAATGCCTGGAAGAAAAATGTTTTACAAGAAATTGGTTTAGACTCCGTTAAGTCAGAGGGTTACAGTTTTCAAATTGAATTAAAATACAAAGCTCAACGAAAAGGCTTTAAGGCCAAAGAAGTACCTATTATTTTTGAAGATCGACGTGTGGGACAAAGTAAAATGTCGAGTCGTATCGTCTTGGAAGCTCTGTACCGAGTATGGTTAATAAAATAATAAAATTTATTTTTTTATTTATTGCATCTATGGCCTTGCAAATTTTTTCATCTTTGCATGCGGCAGCAGCGCCATCAAATGCCTATAATGTAGAAGTTAGAAATGATGGGGCCATGGTTTATAAAAATCCTAATTTTGATGCTCCGGTTGTTGCCTATTTAAAAATTGGACAGAGATATCTTATCTCTAAAAAAAAGAGTGGTGCTTTTCATAAAATAAAACTTCGCAATGGTCGCTATGGATATATTGCAGACACAGATATAACCTTGCCTGGGAAAAAGTCTAGATCAAAATCCAAAGCAAGAGCTAATAAAAATGACCCAAAGATAGAAAAAACAAAATCCTTAGAAGACACTAAGATGTGGGGATTTGCATTATCTAATGTCTCCTTCACAGAAAGTACAGTTGGTAAGTTATTTACAGATGATATGACTTTTTATGGAGCTAAGTTTACAGGTCCTGGGATTTTAAGCGAAGGCTCACCAATGGATGTAAATGTTTTAATAAGTACACAAGCGCCTAGCTATTACGAAAAAATAACCGGCGAAAGTGTCAGCAGTTTCATTATGCTTATGGATACTTTATTTATTACTCCTTTTGATGGGACCTTTAACCGTACAGTGTACTTTGGTTTCGGCCCTCTATTTAGGTACTCTCGTATTAACACACGGGTTGGTGACTTGGATTTAGATATGCAGGATTTACGCCTTGGAGCTGCATTTAACCTAGGTATAGCACTAAGAATCTCCTCCGTTGCGCTGCGTTTAGAAGCTAAGTATTACTGGGAGAGAGAGAAATACATGGCCTATTTGTTCGCATTGCAATTCCCTTTTTGACAGATAAGCCTTCTCTTTATAGAGCTATGGCATGCCAGAAATCTTAAATTTAGCTCCCGAAGTTATTGATCAAATTGCAGCTGGCGAAGTGGTTGAAAGACCTGCTCAGCTTGTTAAAGAACTTATTGAAAATAGCTTAGATGCTATGGCTAGAAACATCGAAGTTCATATCGCTCAGGGCGGACGCTTTGTGCAAATTCAAGATGATGGTGACGGTTTAAGTGCCAGTGAAATTCCAAAAGCCTTAGCGAGATTTGCAACAAGCAAAATTCGTAACCATAATGATCTTTGGAGCTTAAAGAGCTTTGGATTTAGGGGCGAAGCTTTAGCGAGTATCGCTGCAGTTTCAAAACTAACGCTATTATCAAAGCCTCCAAATGAGAAAAAGGCTTATCGACTTATTTCTGATTTTGGTAAACTCAGTGATGTAGAAGTCAGTGGTGGAAGCTCTGGGACCACGATTACCATTGAAGAGCTTTTCTCAAACGTACCAGCACGACTTAAGTTTTTAAAATCGGATAGCGCTGAGATGAGTCAGATAAAAACAGTATGCAAGGCGCTGGCTCTTTCTCATCATGAGGTTGAATTTCGTGTCCACATTAATCAGAAGCTAGAATTTTTTTGGCCAAAAGCGCAAAGTCGTCTTGAAAGAGCAAAGCAAGTATTAGGAACTGAAAATCTCTATGAAGGATTTGCTGAGAGAAGCCCTGTTAAAGCTTATGGCGTCATGAGTGATCCAAATACTACTACAAAGACCTCAAGACAAATTTGGTTTTTTGCACAAAACAGATGGATTCAAGATCGAAGTTTGCAAGCAGCTGTGATGGAAGCTTATCGAACTCTAATAATTCATGGAGAGTACCATTACGTTGTTTGCTGTCT
>CAYMKD010000260.1:0-4269 GCA_964390435.1 uncultured Pseudobdellovibrionaceae bacterium
CTACAGAGATTTTTAATTGTTTAAAAGTGACTTTAGAAAAATCAGGGTGATTCATTAGAGCATTAAATAAAGTATTCACTCCAGACATAGCTGTAAAAGGATATTTTCTCATGTCTTTAACAAAAGAAGGAATGTCTTTAGGATTGGTTATGAGAACGTTGCTAGCTCCATAGCGCATGAAAGTAAGGCAATTCAGAGTAAGAGAGAAAATATGATACATAGGCAGAGCCGTGATAACGACTTCTTCACCAGGAATTAAAAGAGGCAGCATCCACGCAGAAATTTGCTCCATATTTGCACACACATTGCCATGAGTGAGCATAGCTCCTTTAGAAACTCCAGTAGTTCCACCAGTGTACTGTAAAAAAGCAAGATCTTCTTTAGTTGTGCTCACAGCTTCGCAGGGTTGAAGCGAACCTAAACGCAGGGCTTGGTTAAAAGAATAAGCATGTGGCAAGTTGTAGGCTGGGACCATTTTTTTTACATATTTAATAACAGCATTCACTATCCAGCTTTTTGGAGCCGGTAAGAGATCACCAATTTCTGTAATAACCACAGATTCAATTTTTGTATCTTTAATGACTTCTTCTAGCAGATGAGCATAGTTAGCAAGAATAACAATGGCCTTGCAACCAGAGTCATTAAACTGGTGCTTCATTTCTCTAGCTGTATAAAGTGGATTGGTATTAACAACAACAAGGCCTGCGCGATGAGCTCCAAACAAAGCAATAGGAAATTGCAGAAGATTGGGCATTTGTAAGGCAATACGATCGCCTTTTTTTAGTTGTAATTCATTTTGTAAAAAAGAGGCAAATTTTTCAACTTGTTGGTTGAGTTGAGAAAAGCTCAACTCTGCGCCAAAGCTATAAAATGCCACACGATCTTTATATTTTCGGCAAGCCTCATTAAAAATATCCATCACCGATGAATACTTATTAAGATCAATTTCATGAGGAACTACTTTGGGGTAACTTTTAAACCAGATTTTTTCCACAGCTGAGGCCTCCTTAGACATAGTTTTAGTTATTGAGAGGGTCTCGTCAACCAAAGCTGGTTGTATAGAGTCTAGTCGGCTGTCAAATAAACCCTCGCCATAAACTTAAGGTGTCTCACAATAGATCTTCTCAAGTAATTGATATTACATGTGTTTTATTAAATCATGTGGCTCTGGTTTTGCATATACTTTGAGTATGAAACAAATTCTTGGATTTTTGTTAATAATGGGGCTTGCTTTGAGCTGGATTGGCTGTCAGAGGCCATTAAGTCTTATGGTTAAGGGAAGTGAAGTAAAGGCAGCTCAAAAAACAGCTCATAAAATAAGTCCTAAAGTAGGTTTTCAAGCTCCAAGAACTTCACTACAAAAAATTCAACTAGAAGAGCTATCGCTGACCCTTTCACAATTAAATCAAGTTTATCGTCAAGGATGGAGAGTTGCTCGTGGTGGAATGAGTTTTAACACTATTAATAGTTTTTCAATACTTGAAACTTGGGTGCAGAAACTTGTGGCTCTCAAGGAGCTAAAAAAAGGAACTCACATTTCTGGAGAATTTTTAGTTTCTAAGGATTCTAGAAAAAACTGTATAAATGCATACATAACTAATAATTTGGTGGGCAAAATTAAATCAATAGATTTTTTTATAAATCCTAATTGTCAATCCTCTAACAAAACTAAACTAGGAGTTATTGATTTTGTTGGGCAAAGCCAACTTGAAATCAAATTTTATTTTGCAGAGTGGAATGATATTTTGGAAATGGGAGCCATCGCTTCGTTTAACAAAATGGGTATTTGTAGAGTAAATTTTGGTAATGTCGGTGTGCTAGAAAAAGCATTATGTCAGGATTTAGGACAAAAAGCTTCAGCTAAAGAAACTTACTTATTTAATCAGTTTGATTATGTTAGAGGAAATAGGGATTTGCTTGAGATGAAAGGGGTTATTTACGAACTCTTAGAAGAGGGGAGAGAGATAAAAGTAAGTGTGCCAATCATTGGAGATATTAAGGTGCAAGAAACGGTTCTTAAGGCTCCACCGCAAATAAATAGAGGCCAAGCTGTATTATCAAATAATACAATTCCAAAAGCTCCAGAGACCACTCGCCAGCAGGTTCAAAATTCAGATCTTCAGGCGCCTGAAGTTAATGATGACTATAATTATCAACAAGAACAACAAAGTGTATCGAGAGATTTTACTGATAGAGCATCTGCTGGAAATGCAGAAGCTAATCAAAGACCGGCAACAGCAGTTCCAAATTCAAGAAAATCTCAGAAAAACTCTCAAACACAAAAACAATCAGATCAAGAGATAGAACAAAATCCAGTTTCTTATGAAGAAGATCAAGAGATTGAGCAAGAGCAATTAAATAATGAAGAGCAACAAGAGGTTCAAGCTTATGAGGAAGATTCGTATAGTGATGAGGTTGAAGAGCCTATTTATCAGCCAGATACAGTTCCTATGAGCAATTAAAAATAGGTGACATTTTCATAGAAAAAGTAAATATTCCCTTAATAAAGATAAGGGAGGATTTATGGTGAGTTTAAATAAAAAGGTTGAGAACTTTAAAGTGCCTTCAACTGAAGGTAGTGACTTTGAACTTAAAAATAATAAAGGCAAAAAAATAGTTCTTTATTTTTATCCTAAAGATTCAACTCCTGGTTGCACAGTGGAAGGACAAGAATTTACAAAGCTACAATCACAGTTTAAAAAGTTAGGAGCTGAAGTTCTTGGAGTTTCAAGAGATAGCCTAAAGTCCCATGATAAATTCAAAGAAAAATATAATCTTAAAATTGATCTTCTCAGCGATGAAGACGAAAAGCTTTGCAAGCTCTTTGATGTAATAAAAGAGAAAAACATGTATGGCAAAAAAGTCATGGGCATTGTGCGCAGCACTTTTATAATCGATGAAAACCAAAAACTCATCCAAGAGTGGCGCAAGGTTAAAGCCGAGGGCCACGCTAAGGAAGTTCTAAGTTTTATTAAATCTCTTTCTTAGTGCTTTGATGGATCTACTTGAACCATCAAGTCACTAATCTGTTGCGAGAATTTTGCTGGATCTGGCAGAGGTGAGCCCTCATTAAGCAGGGCTTGCGCAAATAAAATTTCAGCCCATTTAACCTGATCTTCAGTAGAAAGTCCCAGCATCTTTTCAAATAAAGGGTGCTCAGGGTTGAGTTCTAAAATACGTTTCTTCTTAGCCATCGGACTGTCTTTACTCATTTGCATGAGAAGTTTTTCCATATTGGCAGAAGGATCATTGGCTCCGCTAACAAGACATACAGGTGTTTTTGTTAGACGTTCTGATATTTTAATGTCTTTAATATCTTTATCTAGAGCTTTTTTAAGATTTTCTATAAGTGGTTTAAAGCGCTCTTCATAAGTTTTACGCTCTTCTTCTTTGGTCTTTTTCTCAGCTTCGCTCTCTAAATCCAAATTTTCTTTTGTGATAGATTGAAGAGTTTTTCCTTTGTAGTCTTTAATGTGATCAACAATAAAGTCATCAATAGGGTCAACCATAAGTAAAACTTCATAGTCTTTATCTTTTAATTTTTCTAAGTAAGGACTATTTTGAATTTGTCCAAGACTCTCACCAGTTATATAGAAAATTCCTTTTTGTTCAGGTTTCATGCGGCTGACATACTCATCTAAGGTGATCATCTTGTCAGATTTGGTGCTAAAAAATAACAAAAGATCTTGGATCTTTTCTTTATTAGTGAAGTCCTGTGGAACACCTTCTTTAAGAGTGAGGCCAAACTCAGTCCAAAAGTTTTCGTATTTTTCTCTCTCTTTGGTGAGCATCTCTTTAAGAGTGTTTAAAACCTTAGTAACTAAAGATTTTTTGATTTGAGTAACTTGGCGATCTTGTTGCAACATTTCACGTGAGACATTCAAAGATAAGTCAGAGCTATCAACTAAGCCTCTTACAAAACGCAAATAATTAGGTAGAAGTTCTTCACAATGTTGCATGATAAAAACACGCTTTACATACAGGTCTAGACCAAATTTTGTGTCTTTCATATAATAAGTAAATGGCTTCTTTTCTGGAATAAAGAGCAGGGCACTATACTCAAAAGTTCCTTCAGCTTTATAGTGGATGGTTTTTTGTGGCTCTGACCAATCATGAGTTAAATGACGATAAAACTCTGAATACTCAGTATCTGTAATTTCGTTTGGTGATCTTAACCACAAAGCTTTTTGTGAGTTAAGAGTTTCGTCTTTTAAAACTTTCTCTGTTTTATCTGAACCTTCGGTTTTTTCTTCAACCTCATGTTTCATT
>CAYMKD010000261.1:0-4262 GCA_964390435.1 uncultured Pseudobdellovibrionaceae bacterium
CCAAAGCCAATGGACATATCAAAATAAATGATCATTTTTTCCATTAAGCTCATTTTGGCATAAAAAGGCACGAAGACTGCTGAAACTGTATCTACTCCAGTCATTGTATTAAAATCAGGAGAGGCAGCAAAGCGATCTTGAAAGTAAGTAGTTGTATCATTGCGCTTTAAATTTGAAGTCATATGATTATATTCAAATCCCCAGCGCTCACTAATATAGTAACCTGCGGTTAAGCCAGTTACATTTCCTTGAGTAAAACTATCATTAATAATATTGCCGTAACTTAAACCAAGAGAAAAACGCTTGGCCTTTGTGTAGGCTCGATTTTGCACAACAGTAAAGTCATCATCTTTTGCTGACCAGTACTGCTGCTCAAGCTTTTGAATATCAAGCTTGTCAGAGCTGCGATCTTCAATTTCTGAAGATTTTGGTTTTGCATCAGATTTTTTTGTCTGTGCATAGACAGTTGAGTGTCCAATAAACAATAACAGCGTCGCTCCCATAAGGGAACGTGAGATCATATTATGCATAAGAGCCTCCGTCTTTCGACTTAATGCTAAGTGCAAAATGGTTAGTTTGTGCTTTTAAAGAGGAATGGATAAGTGACCACCACTTTCATTCCTCCTTGCGGCTTTGGAAACTGCCATTTTGCGACTCTTTGCAGAATACATCCCTCAACTTTAGAGTCTTTTAATGATGAATCACCAATTTTTTGCGTTTCAACTGATCCTGTAGAACCAATAATAAAGTTCACAGCTACTTTGCCAAACAAGTCGGGGCGAGCGCTGAGCTGTCGTTCATAACAATATAAAATTTGTCCTAATTGTGATCTTATATACTGAGCTATGACTTCGCGATCAAGACCACCAGTAATTTCACTTTCATCTTCAATGAGTCCTACTCCGCCGGTGCCCACTCCATTGGTGGCCATTGTGCCCATGCCAAGGTGGCCATCAAGTCCTCCACCTTTACCAACAGTCGAAACACCTTTTGTGCCACCAACTTGTCCATTCCAGTTTGCTTTATCAACGGACTTCATAGAACCGACAGAAGCGAGAGCTCGACCTGTTGCTTTAGATCCTGCGGCAGCACCTTGTGTGATAACTATGTTTTTGCTTCGAGCTGCTTGAGCCGAAACTTTGCTAATAAGTCTGCTTAATCCCGTTTTTCTAATAGAGCTAATAACAGCTGCAGCCTTAGGAGCATTTTTAGGGTAGTCTGCATTTTTAGCAGCACGACTTGATTTAGCTGTGGATTTTTCTTGTTGTCGTTTTTTTAACTCTCGACTGGCTTCTCTTATGTTAGTAGAAACAACTCTTGGAGTTTCAAAAATATCTACTTCAATTTTTGTTTTGGGAGCAAAACCAATAACAAGAGCCAATAAAAAACTAATTGTTAAAACTGCAATCAATGGCTTTTTTGTTTCGGAGTCTAATTTATGTTGAGCTTTTTCTAAGTCTTTTTGATCGTGAAGATAAATTTGAGTGCTTTTAACTTCGACGTCACCCATTTGCACAGGCTGCCAACCCTCTGAAGAGTTCGGAGAAATTAATTTTAAATCTTTATCATAATTAATTTTAAGAGATTCATTTTGTTTTAAAACATGGCTTTTTAAAACATGGCCGTCTTTTTTAACAACGATGAGTTGGTGCATTTGGCCAGTTTTTTCAGCTGCATTAGGAATATTTTTAAATAGCTCAGCTTTATCTGGCACAGGTGTAATGCATATTTGAGTTTCATTAAAATTAAATTCAATGGGTCCATTTAAACAGACTTCGGATTGTACAAAGTCTTTTGCTAAACTTGATGTATCTGGATCTAAATTAATATACCACCAAGAATCTGTACGATACTCAAAAACACCGTGAATTCCACGAATAGCAGTATCAATGGCTCTTAGGTCAGCTTTTCGTGATTGACCAAGTGTAAAAACAGAAGAAGCCTTTGGACTCAGGCGCCAACTCTTTAAATGCACTTGCTTTTTTTTCTGCTCTATTAAGAGATATCCCATTTTTTTCGCCTTAATTTTTACCTTACATAGTTAACAGAATCACGAATTTTAGCATCAAAATCTTTTTGTACGTTATAAAGGGGCATAAATTTAATTCCCTTTTTTTGAACTAAAAAAGCTCCATCTGGAGTTCTAATAGTTCCTTTTAAACTCATATCGCTGAAATTAACTTCTTGTACTTTACGGTTTTTTGCGAAAGTTACTTGCGATGTTGCTATTAATATAAAAACTAAAACACCTGTTCGAATCATAAATCACTTCCTTGCACTTGCGTAATTTGAGTTTGTGATTTTAAGAAATTAATTTTTTTACCTAGCCATACTTTTAAATCTGCATTAGTTGTTTTCTTTAAGAGATTTTCATATACAGATCTTGCTTGCAGAGAGTCTCTTTTATAGGTTTCAAAAATTCTTCCTTGCTGAAGCATTAAGTGCTGCTGATTTTTTGAAAATTTATTTTGATTTTCTAATATCTGAAGAGCTAAATCAATTTCGCCGGTTTTTGCCAGACACTCACTATAGGCAATGGTGCTTGATTCTTGAACAGGGGATTGCATGCTGATATTTTTAAAGTGCTTTATGGCAGAACTACATTTATTTTGTAAATAGGATTGCACGCCTAAAAATTCTTGAGCAGGTGCTATTTGAGGATCCAAATTAACAGAGATTTGAAACTCTTTTAGTGCCTGATTTTCTTGCCCAAGCATGTGTAGCAACCTTGCATGATGGTAGTGTAGAAGTCCAATAGAAGAGTCTTTTTTTATTGCAAGCTCTGAAAGCCATAGTGCTTTTTCTAGTTCTTTTTGTTGCTCAGAAGCTAGACTTAAATAGTAAGCTCCCCAAGGTGAACTGGGTTCATTTCTAGATATTTTTTCGGCCCATTTTTCGACTTTTTTCCACTCGTTTTGTTTTATGCATGCATTTAAGTTCTCAATAACTTGAGAATGACTACTTGACTCTTTAGACTCTCGGCATGTGCCACTGAGTTTTTCTGATGGAACAGCAGCGATTTGACGAAATATAGGATTTGCTTTAGGGCTTTTTTCAACAGTTGAAAAGTTCTTTTTAACTGACTGTCCAGCACATGATGTTAAAAATAGTAATGATATAAAATAAATATTTTTATTTACCATGTGGCCCCCTTAGGACGAGCCAACCATACAGCTAAGTGTTGTGCTTTTAATGGAATCACAAAAGGTTCTGCTGGCAATGTTTCGCTAAGTTCTGAGATTTTTGTATCCATACTTTGAGTTTGAGCCACTGAGAGTTCTTGTTCAGCTGATTTAATTTGTTTTTCAATATCTGAAGATTTTTCTGATATTGGTTGTGTTAAAGCTAAAAGCTCCGTTTTAAGAGCATTTTTATCAGCAGTGGTCAGATCTTCAGGCAATGGCATTGTATGAATACTCTGAACATAGTTTTGATAACAGCGATTTAATCCATAAAGAGCTTTTAATCTAAGTTCTGGATCATCAGTAAGTTTTGCAGCAGAAAAATAGGCTGATTGAGCTTTATCAAGTTTCTCTGTTTTAATTGCAAGAACAGTAGCTAAGCGATCGATTCGACTTTTAACACTTTGTGATTTAAACTCATTCTCTAAGATTTCAGCTTGAATGAGTCTTGCTTGGGCTCGAATATTATTTGGAGCACGACTACCAACGAGTTTTTTAGATAATTCAAATGCTAAACTCAGCTTGCCAGATTTATAAACATCCTCAAGGCGTTTATAAGTTAACTCACTTGAGTAAGGCTCTTGCCCAAGATCCATAATCTGAGCGGAGAGTTTTTTATACTCAGGAGAACTTTCTTTGTATTTTAAATTTACTAACCATTTATACATAAGTCGACCATGTTCTGATTTAGCCAAAAGTTCTAGTGTTTGCTTATATACTCTTTCGGCATCTTTTGTTCGTCCTTCAAGGGTATATAAATCAGCAGAAAGTTCTAAATATTCAGCTTTTTTTGTCGAAGTTTCATTCGCAGCTGCTTTCTCAAAATTAGTCGCTGCCTTTAAAAGTGAGCCTACTTCAGCATAGGCCTTTGCAGCTTCTAAACGGGCTGCCTTTGATTTTTCATCCTTAGGGTAGAGCTCAGTATAGTGAACTGCTAGCTCTGCCCCTTCATAAGGACGATTATTTGCAAAGTACATACTTATAGATTGCCAAAGCGCAGATTGTGCCAAATCGGTATTTTTATGTGTCTCGGAATAATGCATAAATGAAGCCGCCGCTTTTATTGGATCCATGGACTTA
>CAYMKD010000262.1:0-4174 GCA_964390435.1 uncultured Pseudobdellovibrionaceae bacterium
ACAAACAATTTAAAAATTCCTAAAGAAAAGCTCTACGTCACTGTTTTTGAAAATGATGATGAGGCCGCAGAGATTTGGCATAAGCAAGAAGGCATTCCGAAAGAGCGTATTTTTAGATTTGGTGAAAAAGATAACTTTTGGCGCATGGGAGATACCGGGCCTTGTGGACCTTGTTCTGAAATTTTTTATGATCATGGTCCAGATGCCGGTAAAGAAAGTGATCCTTATAAAGGCATCGCTGCAGGTGAAGATCGTTTTGTAGAGATTTGGAATTTAGTGTTCATGCAGTTTTATGAAAAAGCTCCTGGCCAGATGGAGCCTTTGCCAAAACCTTCGGTCGATACAGGTTCAGGGCTTGAGCGCTTGAGCGCTGTCATGCAAGGTGTTTATAACAACTACCGCACTGATTTATTTATGCCGATGATTCAAAAAGCCTGTGAGCTTGCAGGTCTTGATATCCAAAAGTTACACGAGCAAGAGTTAAAAGCGAGACAAACTCAAAACCAAGATGTCCTTGCAAATCTAGCGGCACTCAGAGTGCTTGCGGATCACACTCGTTCTGCTTGTTTTTTAATTGCCGATGGAGCCTTGCCTTCAAACGAAGGGCGCGGTTATGTTTTAAGACGTATCATGAGGCGTGCCATTCGCTATGGACGTAAACTCTCTTCGCAAAATTCTTTTCTACCTGCCATGGCTGAAATTTTAATTGCACAAATGTCAGGCGCTTATCCAGAACTACTGACCAGAAAAAGTAATATTTTAAGCACTCTGAAAGAAGAGGAAGCCCGCTTTTTACAAACTCTGGATCAAGGAACAAGCATACTCGAAGAAAACTTGAGTAAGTTAAAGCAAAAAGGGCAAAAACATGTTCCTGGAGAAGTGGTATTTAAACTCTATGATACTTATGGTTTTCCAACAGACCTCACTCAACTTATGGCCTTTGAAAAAGGCTTTGAACTCAATCTGTCAGAATTTGATCAACATATGGAGCAGGCCAGAGCCAAAGCAAAAGCGAGTTGGAAAGGCAAATCTGTTTCTACAGATGCGGCTCACTTAGTTAAACTCACGCAAGGCAAAGCAACCGATTTTAAAGGTTATGAAACTCTGCAAACCACAAGCAAGATTACAAAACTCTCCGACGGCCAAAAAGAAGTTAAAGAATTAAGCTCCGGCCAAACAGGACTTATGATTTTAGACAAAACTCCTTTTTATGCCGAATCTGGTGGTCAAGTTGGTGATCATGGCACTTTTATCACTCGCTCAGCTCATGTATTGGTGCACGACTGCACAAAACAAAATGACATTTTTATTCATCATATTGAAGTCACTCAAGGAACATTAAAATTAGACGATACGGGATCGGCCACAGTTGAAGATCAAGAGCGGCGCTTAACTGCTGCTAATCACTCAGCCACTCATCTTCTGCATGCAGCACTAAGAAATTTACTAGGCACTCATGTTACGCAGGCTGGTTCTTTAGTCGATCCACAGAAACTTCGTTTTGATTTCACTCATAATAAACCCTTAAGTTCGGATGAAATTTCAAAACTAGAAGAGATGGTCAATCATGAAATCTCTCTAAGCCATGAAGTGAGCGCCAAAGTGATGCCTCATAAAAAAGCCATTGAGTCAGGAGCCTTGGCTCTGTTTGGTGAAAAGTATGGCAATGAAGTTCGAGTTCTTAGAATGGGAGATACTTCTTGTGAACTCTGCGGCGGTATTCATGTTAAAAATACAGCACAAATACGATTATTTAAAATTATCAGCGAAACCGGTGTGAGCAGCGGAGTTCGCCGCATCGAAGCTTTAACCAGCGACAGCGCTTTTAATTATCTGCAAAAAAACACTCAAGAAAACTTAGCCTCGAGAGCTCTGGCTGGAGTGAATAGTGAAACTCCTTTAACCACTTGGATTGAAAATCAAAAAAATGAAATCAAAAATTTAGAAAAAGAAATAAAAAAACTCAAAGGCGGACAAGTGTCCGTCGATGATATTTTAAAATCTGCTAAGTCTCTTAATAGTTCGGCAGGGAGCTTTGCCTTTCTTGCTGTCGATTTAGATATTGATGACCGAGATGTTTTGGCTCAACTTGTAGATCAACTTAAAAACAAGCTTGGCCAAGGTGTGGTTGTGGTATTAGGACAAGGCTCAAGCACTCACCCACTGATTGTCTCAGTGAGTAAGGATTTAAGCTCTAAAATTTCTGCCGGAAATTTACTTAAAGAAATTGCTCAAAAAATGGGTGGCAAAGGGGGCGGTCGCCCCGACTTTGCGCAAGGTTCTGTGCCACAAAAAGAGGCCTGGCCTCAAGCCCTTGAACATGCTAAATCTTTGATACAAAAACTTTAGGGGAGAACTTATGATCCGTTCAATTTTTTTTATTCTTCTTTTGTGTGGCCTGTGTGAAGCTAAATCTGTGAAGCCCCCCCTTTGCCCTTTCTATGTTATTGATTTTGACTCTTCAGTTACATTTGCTCCGCATAAGCTCTATTTTATAAACCCCTCTAAACCAGACAGCTTAAGCTTGCTTTCAAATGATCCTGCTCGCATGAAGCTTGACACTAGTTATCGAGCTCCTGATTGCACCAAATTTTTTATTTTTGAGAATACTAATACAACAAATAAATCTCTATCTGTTTTTCAAGTGAACCATCTTGGGGCCGAAAAAAAATGGAGTTCTTTAGACCACTTGCCCCCAAAAGATAGCCCCTCTTTTTTTATTGATCCATTTTATAGTCTGGATTCAAAATACTTGTATTTTACGGATCTATTTAACCAAACAAGTTCCACATATAATTTTGATTTCTATCAACTTGATCTCTCTACATACTCATTAAAAAAAATGGAATCTGGCCCTTATAAGAAATCAGATATTTTAAAGTTTGATCCGTTCAAAGAGCTTCTTATTTCTTATATCGAAGAAAGTACACAATTTAAAATAAAAACTCTTAATACTCGCACTGGAGATAAAAAGACTTCTACTATTACAAAGTCTAAAGAGGAGACTCTACAAGCTCATCTACTACAAGTGTCTGAGGACTTTATAGCTATTCCTTTTTCTAAAAATACAAATCTAGAAGATAAGCTAAGTGATTTTGTAATCAGATTTTATCAAATCAGCAAAAATAAAATATTGGAGTACAACTTCAAACAAATAAACATCCAGTCTATTTTGGATAGCAGCAAAGACGTTTTTGCTTTTAACTATAGCTATCCTTCTCCAGAAAATTTAAATTGCATAATAACACAGATTACTTTGCTAAGCCCACTCACGGAACAACAAGTTTCTTATAAGGATACAAATTGTGCTGGAGATTATAAGGGCCTCAGCCATCGTTTTTTTACAAGTCATAAAGATCACGATTTTTTTGTTTGGCGCTTAGGCTCTATCGATCATGAGCTTGTCATTTATCAAGATTTAAAAAATATTTTTACTCAAAGCCCAAAGGTTATACCTCTTGAGGGTTATTATAACCTTGTTGAAACTGCTAGTGGCCCTTTACTAAAATCTTTTGTTGGACCTCAGGTATTTACATTAAATCTAAGTACAAATATCCTGACAAAAACACCGGTTGAATCCCCAATGCAAAATATGGAATATAGACATTACTGGAGTGGTGATCACAATTATTTTTATATGGCTTATGATGATATCTTTTATCCTGACGCAGCTCCATCTATTGTAGGTTTTGGCAATGTAAGTGAAAAACAAGCCCGCAAACTCTATACACTTCCCAAAAAAAATTATACTTCTCGTTTTATACACACAAGTGATACCCATGCCTTTTTTATTGAAGTTGAGCGCGAGAAAGCTTGCTATATAAAGTCTCTCAATTCGCAAGGATTATTAAAAAATGTTTATACCTTTGAAACTCCCGGGTCTAGCTGCATGGCCTATTTTTAGTTATTTTTCTTAAACTCATTTATTTTTAATAAGCACCTCCATTTTATACCCCTTCAATTAAGAAGATTTTGTTTTAATCCGATAAATCTAAAAATGGCTTTTTAGCACAGTTTTGTCTCATAATGAGATCTTCACTGTCAGACTATCAGACAGTGTCTAAAAGATCCCATATGAGCTCAAATTAAAGAGGCAAAGAGACGGACCTTCTTTTGCATGTCTAGATGGTAGAAGTTCGTTTTTGATTTAGGGGGATGTTTTGAAAAAATTCTT
>CAYMKD010000263.1:0-1744 GCA_964390435.1 uncultured Pseudobdellovibrionaceae bacterium
TTTTTCCGCATCAACAATGACCACAGTTGGCTTTGGCGATATTTCACCAGTTACAACGAGCGGTAAAGCTCTAGCTATTCTGATGATGTTTTTAGGAACTGGGCTTTTTGTTTCTTATACGGCTGTTATTTCCATGATCATTATCGGTATCGAGCGTGATCTTCATGATAAGACCCATTGAAAATAATAGAATATAAATAATCTGGTATTGAAAGTTGCGGATAATTACTACGTTCAGGTAAAAGAAAGTAGTAAAATCCATAGGGTGCAGTTCGATCCATATCATATAAATTTCGATACTCTTCTGCTGGGATTATTCGTACTGATATTTTTTGCCAATGGCTTTGCACTCTGGATTTAAACATATTTGTGAAGTAAAATTCTTTTGTGACAACCTTAGGACTTGGCCCCCAATCAAAGTCAAAAATTTTCCCTGAAATCTCGAGCACAACATGAAAATACCAAAGAACAGGCCCCTGTCGAGATTGCTCAAGAGTTAAGTTAAGATCCTCCTCAACTACATA
The DNA here is from genome assembly GCA_964390435.1 of uncultured Pseudobdellovibrionaceae bacterium. Classification (GTDB taxonomy): domain Bacteria; phylum Bdellovibrionota; class Bdellovibrionia; order Bdellovibrionales; family Bdellovibrionaceae; genus CAYMKD01. The sequence continues at coordinate 525 of CAYMKD010000263.1, forward strand.
TAATATATGAGCCTCATTGAGTTCAACATTGCAAGATTCCAAAAGCTTTAAAAACTTCCACATATTGGTGCTGCAGGAGCCCATCTGATAATATTCATCACTAGAATAGGCATACTCATACAAACTTTGAGCTGTTTGCAAGCCCGCAGGACATGAAAACTCTTCTGCTTGCACAGTAAGTGATAGAAACACAAAGAATAACGAAAGTAGATTTCTCAGTATGATAACCCCCACATACTGGTCTATTTAAAACTTGTACGCAAAACCAATCCCAAGCTCTTCATCCGTAAATAAAAATCCTGCGGACCAATTCCAACTATTGGCATACATTAAGGAGGTTTTTAAATCTACTTTTTTATGCTCACGAAAAATAATATCTAAATCCGTAAATAGAAACTGTGTCCACTGAAATCTTTTCTCTAATCCAAGCCTTAATTGACCTTTATGGTCAATAAGTAGGTTCGACTCAATAAGTAACGGCAAAACATATCCGACCCCAAGAGCTGCGCGAGTTTTATCCTCTTCAAAATCGGCATAATATGTTCCACCAGCAATTAGATTTAAATAATTAGAAAACCAACGGTGATAAAGGATCTCACCTTCATGATGTTCACTATTGTATTTAGTGGTTTCAAACTTTGCTTCTAATGTGTCCCAGGTTCTCAGTAAACTGAATCGAGCCTGTGCATAGTTCGTCTGTGCTTGCAGCATTCCTGTGTAATAAATATGCTCATGCATATGTGGGTCATGTTTTTGCAACTTTGCTATCTCTGGTTTTGGTGTGTAGCTTGAATATTTAACAACACGAGCCATACCATTTTTCATGTGATACAAGTTATGACAGTGAAGCATCCACTCACCTGGTTCATCTGCTATAAACTCAATTGTACGTGTCCCATGAGGAGGCACATCCACAGTGTGTTTTAAGGGTGAGTATTCACCAAAAGAATTCAACACACGAAAAAAATGTCCATGTAAGTGCATCGGATGATGCATCATCGTTTCATTCACATAGGTAAACCTAACTACATCACCTTGTCGTATCTGTATGGTGCGATCCTCATTAATTGATTTGCCATTAATATGCCAAACGTAGCGCTCCATATCGCCACCAAGAACAAGCTTTAAATCATAAGTAGGAAGTGACTTAGAAAAGTTTGTTTTTCTTTGAGATCGTATATTATCCACAGTTAAAGATTCTAACACTGACTCTCCATGAT
>CAYMKD010000263.1:1844-4168 GCA_964390435.1 uncultured Pseudobdellovibrionaceae bacterium
TCATCTCTCCATGATTCATCTCTCCATGATTCATCTCTCCATGATTCATCTCTCCATGATTCATCTCTCCGTGGTTCATCTCTCCGTGATTCATCTCTCCGTGGTTCATACTGGCATATAAATTAGGAGGATTTTTGCTCACTGCCTGAACTTTATCACCATGACCTATCCATCCAGATGCATAAGATGTTATATCTTGTACTGTAGCTCGAAGCTCATAGTTTTTATTTTCAGGCACAGTAAAAAGAATATCATAAGTCTCAGCCATTCCCATTAACAGCTCTTTACTCATAACCGGCTCAATATCGATACCATCAGCTGAGATGACCTGCATTGCCGTCTGCCCTAAAGAAACATAAAAGTAACTTGAGGCGGCTGCATTAATTATTCTGATTCTGATTTTATCTCCTGGCTTTGCCATCATTAGTTGAGAATCTCTTTTGCCATTAATTAAAAAGGCATCATAGCCGACGTCAGACAAGTCCATCCCACCCATTCTTGTCCATTCATTCTTTAAAAAACTTCCTAAAGAGTTTTCTCTTATGGCACCTAACCAAGAACGAATTGAGTTCTTTTTATAGAGATAATAATCACCATCTTTTTTAAGATTACTAAGAATTTGATCTGCATTTTCATCTGACCAATCACTTAAAACGACTACAAGATCTTTGTCAGATTTTATTTTTTTTACCTTAGGATGAATGATAAGAGCTCCATAAACCCCTTTTTGCTCCTGAAGCATAGTATGTGAGTGATACCAATAAGTTCCATGTTGACGAATTTTAAATTTAAATACAAAAGATTCTCCTGGCATGATTGGTGGCGTATTAATGTAAGGCACACCATCCATTTCAGGAGGCAATAAAATACCATGCCAGTGAATGGATGCTTCTTCGTCAGTTAAATGATTTTTAACAACAATTTCAGCATCATCTCCTTCAGTAAATTCCAATGTTGGGGCAGGGATTCCCCCGTTTACAAGTAAAGCCCAATTGACAGTTTTTTTACCACTTAAATTAACCTCACCTTTACTTATATTAAGTTCATAGCGAACTGTTTTAGCAGAAGCATTTTCAGAAATGAAAAGAAAAGAAAATATAAAGGTCGCAAGTAGGCTATTATGTGCAAAATTAAACATTTAACTCTCCAGTTTCAAGGCCAGTAATAATAGGACAGTCGGGTCTATTATCACCATGGCAATTTCGGGCTAATACTTTTAGATTATAAACCATCTCTTGCATTTCAGTAATTTTTCTCTCTAAATCTAGTATATGAGAGGTTGCAAGAGCTTTGACCTCTTTACTCGCTCTTGATTTATTTCGCCAAAGGCTGATGAGTTTTTTAATTTCTTTCATCGAAAAGCCTAAACCTCTTGCTCGTTTTACAAACCTTAAAAACTGTATGTCTTTTTCTGAATAGGTGCGATAACCAGAACCTGTACGCGCTGCTTTGGGAATGAGACCTATTGACTCATAATGGCGTATTAATTTTGCATTAACTCCAGAAGATTTAGCCAATTCTCCTATATTCATGTTCTCTCCTTGAGATTAAATCATAAAGCTTCCCATTATTGGAAGGTCAATGTATTTTATTTCTCTTGACCTTCCAAGCATTGGAAGGTGGAAACTATACACATGGAAACACATAAATCTTGTTGTCATACTCATAAAACATCTAAAACCAATTCTAAAGTGGATCATGAGGCTATATACACCTGCCCGATGCATCCTGAAATAAGACAAAAAGGTCCAGGAAACTGCCCAAAGTGTGGCATGGCCCTTGAGCTAGAGGAAGTTCAGCTTGATGAACAAGAAAATCCTGAGCTTATTGATTTCACTAAACGCCTTAAAATTAGTGTAACATTATGTGTTCCATTACTTTTACTTGCCATGTCAGATCTGATCCCTGGGCAACCCGTGCAACATTTCTTGCCGATTTGGTTAAACTCTGCTTTGCAGTTTATATTAGCAACTCCTGTTGTACTTTGGGCTGGCTTTCCCCTTTTTGAAAGAGGCCTAAATTCTGTTAAAAGTAAAAACTTAAATATGTTCACTCTTATTTCTCTGGGAACAGGTGCTGCCTATATTTTTAGTTTAATTGCTGCTCTTTTTCCCTCTCTATTCCCAGAAGAATTTAAAGCTCACGGTGGTATGCCTCCGCTTTACTTTGAAGCATCTGCAGTTATCATAACTTTAGTTCTTGTTGGCCAAGTACTTGAACTTAAAGCTCGCTCTAATACAGGCAATGCTATTCGAGCGCTGCTTGGTCTTAATGCTAAGACTGCACATAGAATAAATAAAGATAACAGCGAAGAAGAAATTTCC
>CAYMKD010000264.1:0-4143 GCA_964390435.1 uncultured Pseudobdellovibrionaceae bacterium
CTATATGAAAGACAATTCACCTTTGTCTGAACAACAAATTATAAATGAAACCGATCGCTATATTGCGATGCCAGGTCAAGCCCTTGCTTATAAAATCGGCGAGCTTAAGTTTAAAGAACTTAAACAAAAAGCTCAAAAACAACTGGGTGAAAAATTCTCTATTAGAGAATTCCACGATCAGCTTTTAAATGCCGGAGCTCTACCAATGGATCTTATAGAAAAGAAAATATCTGATTGGCTTAAAACCAAGAAATAAAAAAAGGCCAACCATCTGGTTAGCCTTTTTAGGTAAATTCAATTTTTAGTTAAAACTTACGGCAAGTAAGCTGCTGGAGCTGAAGCTTTTTGATATTTCTTTTCAGCTTTTTTAAGTTTATAGCTAGCCGTTTTTGCACGTTTTTTCATTGAACGTTCGTGAGCCTTCGCTAATCTAAGTGCCTCTTGCTTTTGAGATAACTTCTCTTTTAAGAACTCAATGCGTTGCTCTGCTTTTTCAGCTGCACGCTCATGCTTTTTAGAATTTCTCTCACTCTTTGCAATTTGTGATTGTAAACGAGAAATCTTTTTAGTGTGAGAGGCCTCAACCTTTCTTAACTCTTTACGAGATTTTTCAAGTTGACCCCAAGCAAACTTTTCTTGTTGTGAGGCACGCTTTGCTTCACCCTCAAGAGCTTGCAAGCGAGATTTTGCTTCTTGTAGTTTTGCTTGAATCTCTGAGCGCTCACTCGTAGCAGAGTTCTTTCTGTCAAGAGATTGATCACGCTTATCAGCAAGAGCTTTCTCTTTTTGTTGAGCATCTTCTAGTTTAGATTGTGCTTTTTGTTTATCAGAAAGAGCTTTTTTCTCTTCAGATTCAAGTTTTGCAATTTTTTGCTTTAACTTGCGACTTTCTTTTTCAGCCTGCATTTGTTCTTTACGCATGCTTTTAATTTCTTCTTTAGCCGCTGCCACAGCAATTCTTGAGCGATTTCTAGTTTCATCATACTGACGTTCACGCTCTTGATGCTCTTGTTTAGCTGCTGCATAATCATATGTTGTAGCTTCAAACTCAGACTCTACGGCCTCTTCATCAATTTGAGCTTCGATCATATCGTTCTTAGGCATATACAAATCATCGTAAGCTAAACTAATAGCTGGAGCTTGCATAAGTGCCATTGACATCATTACTACCATTGTCTTTTTCATAACATACCCTTTCAATAGACGTTCAAAACCTCGAAAGCCTTATATTCAAGAGTCGTTCCAACTCTAATTGTCGATTTAATTCACTTTTAGTCATTATTTAGGCAGTTCTCTTCCCATTTTTGTCACTACTTAAGACAAAAAATGTCGAATCGGTGATTGCCCGTACTCTTTACTGTCTATATATATGTGTGTCCCTAAACAAGGATTTCTATGTTTCCACCAGTTGTATATGCCCTCGGCTCTAATCTCTTCTTTGCAACTGCTAGTATTGTATTTGCCGAGTTCTCGAAAAAGAACTCAACCCTGTGGATGAATTCATTTAAAGCCGTGATTGCCACTGCCGCTTTTGCCCTGACTGTAACTGTAGCTCAATTGTGGATGATCCCTGCCCCCGCCTCGAGCCTCCTCCTATTATTAAGTGGTGCTATTGGCCTTATGGTTGGAGATATGTTTTTACTAAAAGCCTTTACACTTATTGGCCCCTCAAGAACTTTAATGATATTTGGATTTCAACCAATCATCCTGGGGCTCTCATCCCTTTTCTTATTTAATCAAGGCTTCCCACTCTACCGATTATTTGCTGTCGTTTGTATGATTCTATGTCTATTTACTTTTAGTTTAGAAAACTACCGAAAAAATAAACACTGGCAAATGGGTGGTCTGCTCGCAGGGCTTATGGGTGTTTTACTTGATGCCTGCGGAATTTTAATGACTAGACAAGCTTTTGAAATGACACCTGAAATGAGTCCTATTTTAGGAAATTGGATTCGCTGTATGGGAGCTCTTTTTGGTTTTGCTTTAGTGCATTTTTTTTATCGACGTATTCATTTTAAAAGGGACCTTATTAAATGGCCTAAGAAAACTCAAACTAAGATTATTCTAGCAAGTCTAGCCGGAACTTACTTTTCTTTAATGCTTTATCTTACAGCTCTAAAATCAGGACATTTGGCATCTATCTCTGCTATTGCTATCACCAGTCCAACATTTGCAGCTCTTTTTGAGTGCATAAAAAATAAACGCTGGCCCACAAAATATCTATTAACAGGATTAGTTTTTTTCATTACAGGTTTTTTAATTTTACTTAACTAGTTTTGAAAGAAAGCACGAATTTCTGCGTCCATGGCTTTGGCATCATTATAACCAAGCTCAATCAACTTACTCGTAAAGCCTGGAGTAAAGAGTAGGTAACTTAGCATATCACCAGCATCTCCTTTTTCTCCACCTAAGCCTCGTAGCAAATACCTAACGAGATTAGGTAACTCTTGGTGAAAGTGGCTTGCCAACCTTCCTAAATCTCTTGAGGGTCTTACCACTAAAAGATCAATTTTTTTCATATCCAAATTGGCATTGCTTTGCCCTACTTTATCAACAATTTTATTTAGTCTCACAAGATGTTCACTATCTGAATCCAAACCTTCTGAAAAAAGTGAAGTTAAAACAAGAGCTGCGAGACGCGCAATCGTTGCTTTGGCCTCAGGCTTGGCTGGGCGAGTGGCATCAACACCGCCGGCAACATGTTTTTTAGATTTCCTGACCCCAATGGCGAGAATTTTTTTTGCTCCTAATCTGGCTGCAGGGCCTAAAGGGGCGTTGGCACGAATACAACCATCTACATACTGACGATAACCAACTAAGACACTAGGAAACAAAAATGGAATTGCCGATGAGGCCATAACATGACTTGAGGTGATCACGGCAGGTTCAGAGCGTCTGCGGGCTCTTTCCCAAGGAGTGAAATTCTCTGACTGCACAAAAGTTACTGAAGCTCCCGTGTACACTTCTGTCGCCGTTAAAGCAATGCTGCGCAAATTTCCTGTTGCAAGTGAATGCCTTATAACGTCTGGTTTAATAATTTTTTCTAATAATTTAGATAGCGGCTTTGTATCCACTAATGAATTAGCCAGTGGCTTACCAATCACTCCACCAAAAATTAGATCGTGAAGCCATTTAGCGCCAATTTTAACAAGAGAAAATACATCTACTCTAAAAACTTGATAAATTTTTAAATTTTTCCATAAATTTGCAATTTGTGGTCCCGCAGTTGCTAACTCACCGCCAAAGCTAGCAAGGCCCGCAGCATTAATAGCTCCAGACGAACTGCCTACTAATATTCCAAAATGGGCATCTGGAATATTTTCTCCGATATATTTTAAAACTCCAGCTTGATAGGCACCACGAGCACCACCACCAGATAAAACCAAAGCATAAGAGTCATATTTTTTTGAGTCTGCCACCTGTTTAAGTTTATATAAAATTTCTTATTTTGTTAACAGACACAACTTCAAGACTAGAACGAAGTCCTGATGACTCGAAGTGGTTCACGAGACATAAAATTTTCTGTTTTTCGCACCAAATGACATACGGACTGGACCCACTCAGGAGTGAAGTTAAGACTTGGCACTAAAATCAACTCCTCTCCGCCCATTGATTTAAAATCATCACGAGCCCTTAAACCAATCTCCTCTAAAGTTTCTAAACAGTCTGCTGTGAAAGCAGGGCAAACTACAAGCAGTCTTTTAACCCCCTTTTCAACTAATTTAGATAAAAGCTCATCTGTGTAAGGCTTAATCCATGGAGTTCGTCCTAATCTTGATTGAAACGAAACTGTGTAGTGTTCTTTTTGAATTCCCACTTCTCTTGCAATAAAATCAGCCGTTGCAAAACTTTGGGCCCTATAACAAAGAGGGCGTTTTTTATAAGCCTCTGGCTCACACTCATTTTTAGATAAGCACGGACCACAGGCACCTTCGGCTTTTAAAATATGTCTTTCAGGCAAACCATGAAAACTAAATAAAACATGATCTGGTTTATGCTTAAAATAGAGAGGTTCAATAACTTTCTGCCAAGCCTCTATAAACTCTTTTTGATCATAAAAGTCTCGCCAAACTTTCACAGGAATTTTGTTCTTTAAACTCCACTTTTTTACTAACTCTACACATGTCAAAGTTGAGGACTGAG
>CAYMKD010000265.1:0-1734 GCA_964390435.1 uncultured Pseudobdellovibrionaceae bacterium
CAGCAATTTGATTGATGGTGGTATCGTCTAAAATTCGGATAATAGATTGCATAGTCTTAAGTATAACTAATTCATGTCTTTTTATCTGCTCAAAACATAAAATATAGCGTATGAAAAAATTAGAAATGGAGCCTTCATGGAAGGCCGCGCTTGGCGATGAATTAAACCTCCCTTACATGCAAGAATTGTATGCATTCCTAGCCAAAGAGAACATTGCAGTCTTCCCTCCTGAACATCTGATTTTGAATGCCTTTTGGAAAACACCACTTTCTAAAGTCAAAGTGGTTATCCTTGGACAAGACCCCTATCATGGAGCCGGTCAAGCACATGGCTTGAGCTTCAGTGTGCCGGAGGGAGTGCCTCCTCCACCCTCTCTTGTCAATATTTACAAGGAAATGCATATAGACTTGAACATTCCCATTCCCAAACACGGTTGTTTAGACTCCTGGGCAAAGCAGGGTGTCCTCTTACTCAATACCGTTCTAACTGTTAGAGAAAATCAAGCCTTCTCCCATCGGAAAAAAGGATGGGAACGTTTTACTGATCGGGTCATAGCTGCGCTTGCAAAAAGTAAACAACCGCTTGTTTTTTTGCTCTGGGGAAATGCCGCCAAGGAAAAGTGCAAAAACATATTAAAAGCGCCGGCATCTCATCATCTTATCCTTTCAGCGCCCCACCCTTCTCCTCTTTCTGCCTATCAGGGATTTTTCGGCTCCCGCCCGTTTTCCCAAATCAATACCTTTCTAAAAGCTAAAGGTTTAGAAGCTATAGATTGGAATTTGTAAATAATTCTTGATATTATTAACTAAATTTCAGAAAGTGAATTTAGGAGATAAAATCATGCAAAAAATGCCATTTCCCCGTGTCTATCCTTATGCAGAAAATACAAGGCATTCCTATGTTTTGGATGAATCTCTACAACTGTTCGACTGCGACCGCGTCGAACAACCGATTGTAAAGCCGCTTTACAATCGCGAAAAAGAACCAAGCAAATCCGCTAAGATTTTTAGTTGATCTTTTCATTCAACCCCTATAACCTGCTAAAAAATTAAGTGGGTCATATGTTGAATATAAGTTCATTTTACGAAAATTTAATTTATAAATTTTATGATAAAAGATCTCTCATTTCAGATATCCCTCAAGACATTTTATCCAACATTTTTAGATATTTGAACTATTCTGATTTACAATCGCTTGGTTGCATGAGCAAAAAATGGAATATAATGACAAATGAAACAATAAGTGAGGAACAGTCTGCTCTCATGAACTCTTTCGCCAAATTTTTTAACATTTCTCTTGGTGATTTAAAGTTTTCCACTTTACTAAACACGAAGATCACTTCCCTTGAATGTCTAGATCTGTTCATCAACACGCTAAAACACTTAGACTCAATCAATTTAAATGAACTTGAGCTCTCAGCAAAAAAATGGAGCCGGCCACGCTTTTTTGACGAGCTCTTTAATCTTGTACGTATTTATAAGCATTTTAAAACTACCATTTATCGAGAAGAAAAATTTCGACTGCACTATCTTGCATTAGAACTTTTTAAGAAAAGGTACATAGACCAGTCGTTTCAAGTATGTAATGGCAAGATCTATTCACTTGCTGATTGTGATAACCGTGATTACACATTGTTCATCATTTCCAAAAAATTTACGGAGAGAGGCCAATTCCTTAAAGCTTACGACACCATTTGTATGATATCAGAAAAAACCATGAAAAATACTGCAGATA
>CAYMKD010000265.1:1744-4127 GCA_964390435.1 uncultured Pseudobdellovibrionaceae bacterium
AGATACAGATCTTATACGTGTCTGTGAATCCTTCCGCTATTCTTTCAATCACAAAGCTAAAATGACCCTGGCAAAATACGTCTAATTTTTTGCATTAAAACCATATTTACTCTACGGTTCAATTAAAGAGGATATATGGAAAGTTCATCTAATTCATTATTTGTTGTTGCAGCTGACTATCGCGAAAACGAACTAATTGAAAAATTGGGCAAAACACCACATGAGCTTTATGACGTATTTGCCGCCATCATAAAAAAAATCAACATAGTGGTTAAAAGCTTTAATAAAATAAATGCTGGTCCCATTAACACTCTAGACAATCTCAAAATCAACGACTCCCTGTTAGTTGATGTCCAGTATCATAAAACTCTTGAACGAATCCAGTGTATATCATGCAAAATCACTCAAAACGTGACCGCTGTATATACGTTTAAAAACCCTCAAAACCAATTACAGTTTACTCTTATGGATTTTCAAATCCACCGTCTATTGCATCATGATTTTGCGTGCCTTAAACAAGACCCCTTGCATATCCATAGAGTTTTAGGAATCGGATACTATAGTGGAGAGGTATGAAATGAAACCTAAAATTACCGTCATAATCATCTCCAATCACTGCCCCGAACATATAAAAAAAACGTTAAATTCATTGCAAAATCAAACCAAAAAGCCACATCAAACCCTTATTAGCTCTTCTATCCATGAAACGTTAAAGAAAGTGGATCTAGATTCCCAGTACATCCTATTTCTAAACCCTGATGTAATTTTGACAGATGCATTTCTGGAAAGTGCACTCCATTTCATGGAAAACAGCAGTGCTTGTGGTGCCATGACAGGCCTCTTGCTAGAATATGACCTTGAAAAAAATGAACCAACCGGACGTTATAATTCAACAGGGATTTTTTACACACCCTATGGCAAATGGTTTGATCGAGACCAAGGACAAGAGATCAACACCCATTTATACAAAACCAACGAAGAACTTCCCGCCATTAATGAAGCCCTTTTTCTCTGCAGAAAAAAAGCCTTACTGACCCCCGACAATTCCTACATCCGCTTTAAGGACTATATAGACCTTTCAATTACTATCCGAAAAAACGATTGGAAATTGATGCTCGTTCCCAACCTCATCGCCTACCACTCCAACCCCTGCACGCCCAAACACCTCACCGCCACCTGAAATACGTTGCTGAACCATTCTATCTATTAAATTCAACACAAAGACACGAAGAAAGCATGTTTTCATGAAGCTCTCTTCGTGTCTTTGTGTCTTCGTGTTGAATAATCTATGGATGTTAATAATCAATAACTTAAGCTTATCAACTTTTAACGATAGGAACGATAAAAAAGATATATAGTTATAGTTCCCCCATCGATGAAGATAAGGTGTCTAATCTGATTTACAACAGTCATCTCTAAAGTACGACTGTGAAGAATTCTTTTTCTTCTCTCAATTGAATCTCTTTTTAGTAATCAGAAAATGCTAAAGTCGAGTCCGTGTATCTGTGTTGAATTTTAAAAGTAAGTTCAATTACTCAATGTAGGGGTGAGGCTGTTGAGGAGGCCTGTTTTGTCGAGCTTGACGAGCCAGATTTCGTGGTCTTGGCGCCCATAGGAGACCCATATGTAGTCATTGTCCATGATGAAGCCGCACGGAAAGATGGCTCGCACAGGCTTCCAGTAGTATGCGTAGTCTTTCCCTGAGTAGAAATTTTTGCCGATGATGGGCTCCGGACTTATTTTTGTAAGGGCAAATGGGGGGTGCTTACGAAAGGTATAGGCGCCCATAAAGTAATGAGGCATCACTTCTCCCTCTGAATGGTCTGTTGCAACTTCTATAGAGGAATGAAAAAAGGAGAGGTACTCATTACCACATCTTAAGGCCGGGGTGCCACCGCGTAATTCGCCCCATTTCCACCTTAAATCCGCTTTAGTTGAAAATAATCCTTCAGCTAGTTCTGAACTGTCTAAATAGGGATATAAAATCGTATGAGGATTGATCTGATAGGCAAGTAAAAGGCTGCCGAAATAATCAAATGGAACCCAATTCTTTTCCCGCCTGTCTTTAGATTCATCAGGAAAGTGATTGATCACATGGACGGATTTTATGCTGAATGCAATCCCATCATAGTCGACTTCGGCAATATGCATCCGGAATCCCCCTTCTCGGACTTCTTCATTAAGATTATCGCTGTAAACCATATAAAGACGACCATCGACAACAATCAATCTTGCATCTTCTGAACGTCCTTCATTTTTACCATTACAAGTCGGCAAATCAAGGATTTGCGGTGTTCCATCCAACGTAAAGTCCTCAAATAAAAATACAAGCCCTAATTGCGAAATGCTGGAGGATTGGATCGGGCAGGGAAACGATTCTTCA
>CAYMKD010000266.1:0-4108 GCA_964390435.1 uncultured Pseudobdellovibrionaceae bacterium
GCGCTCAGTGCATCCATGCCATTCATTTCAGGCATTTTAACATCCATAAGAACCAAATCAAAATCATGAAGCTTCACCAGCTTTAGGGCTTGCAGGCCATTCTCAGCCTCTTGAACTTCAAATTTAATATCAGGCAACGTCGTATGTAAAATTGTTGTAACGGACTTTCTTAATTCCATTTCATCATCAACAATTAATGCTTTAAGAGTTTCCATATTATATGACCTCCATGAGGGGTTCAGATGGCGGACTTAGTTCCTCTTCATCAAGAGGGAGTTCGAAGGCTACAGTTGTGCCATGACCGACTTGACTTATAAGCTCTACGTGTCCACCATGCAATTCAATAAAATATTTAACAAGATAAAGTCCGAGGCCAGTGCCTTTAGTTTTAAGATCCTGATTCTTGCCACGCACAAATTTTCCCCATACATTTTCTAGCTCATCTGGGCTAATTCCCTCGCCTTTGTCTTCTACTTCAAAGCGGACAGAATTCTGGGTTTCCTTTGTGTGAATAATAATTCTGCTATCTTTCTTGCTATACTTAATGGCATTTTCAATTAGATTTATAACAACTTCCTTAATTAAGGCCGCATCAAATTCTAAAGCAAAAATGGGTTCAAACTTCTTTTCAATTGTAATTCTTTTCTCTAAGGCTAGGGGCTCCACTTGATTTAAAGCTTCTTCAACGACTTGATTTATGTCTGCTGTAACTTTGAATATTTTAAAATCTCTAGATTCAACTCTTAAAACGCTTAAGATAGATTTAATATAGCGATGCAGTTCTTCACTGGATTTTCTCATACTAAGTAGATCATTTTTTAATTCATCTTCAGGCTCTCTGGTTAAAAGGCGATCAACAATAGCCTGTATTTTTGCAATGGGAGTTTTTAAGTCATGGCTAAATAGGCTAACAAAATTATTTTTTAACTGCTCTAGCTCAAGTAAATATTTTTGTTCTTGTTGAAGCTGCCAGTTTTTTTGCTCAATTTTTGTTGCTTGATAACCGACAAAAATAATCCAGGTAGTAAAAATTTGTATGAATGGTGAAAATGCAGGAAGCCAAAAATTAAAGGTGTCAAAAACCCAAGCAGAGAGGGCTGCAAGTAAAGTAGCAATCCAAATTAAAAATACAAAAGCTACGGTTTGAGGATAGCTTGTAATAATTAAAACAGTTAGTAGCATAAGCACAAAAAGACCTGCGAAATACCAAATATTATGAAGACGGTAAATCCAGCGTTTTTTTAAAAGGTTGTCAGTGATTTGTGCGATGACTTCAAGTCGACTCATAGATCCTATGGGAGTTTGCCACTGCAGGCCACTCCCAAGCTCAGCGCCAATGAGGATGATTTTATTTTTTAGTGAGTTAGCGGGTATTTTATTTAAAACAATATCTTTGTAGCTGTATTCTATGAATTTCCCAGGGCCAATTGTGTAATTTAAAAGTGGGTTAAGAGGAACTTTTTTTAGAGCGTTGGGACGAAGTTTGCGTACAAGCTGTTCAGCAATATGCGGAGCCACGTCGGATTCCTTGTGCCACCGGCGCACAACTCCATCATCATCTCTTGAAATATCAATAAGTCCTATATTAGCCATATCCGTATTAGAAAATAAAGGTCTTATAATTCGGTCACGACTATAAGTGCTCGCAGCCCAAACAATTCGTGGATCGTGAAAGGTGTTTTCTTGTTCGTTACTTAGACGGTGTAAGGCAATATTGTCATTTAAAACTAAAGTAACACCAATTGCACTAGGCTCGTGACTTAATAAGTTTTTAAGCATTAAGCTCCACATTTTTTCATCCCAAAAGAAGCTATCTGTAATATCAGCAATTTCCTTAATGGGGCGGATAAGGTTGTAGCGTTTATCATTTGGATTTAAAAGATCTGACTGCTTTAAGGAGACTAGAATAACCTCGGAAGTATAATCTTGTGATCCACGTATTTGAAAACGCACATCGTAAGATGCAAACTCATCTCCAACTAAAACAACACAGCCTATTACCCAACAAATAAGGCTACGCAGCCAAAAGCCTCGCCTCTGATAGGAAAAACGATAGATAACGGCTAATTTATGCCAGAACAGTTTAAGAGAGTTTTTGCTCACGCGTCGCACCATATTGGAATATCAGAAAAATATCAACGACTTGTCTAATGAAAGAAGTTATTTTTTATATATGCAGGTGATTTCTGGGGCAGCTCACCTTAATGAGTCTTTTCAAGCGAGTATTGTGACTATTGGCAACTTCGATGGTCTACACCTTGGGCATCAGTTATTATTGCGCCGTGCCATAGAGTATAAAAAGCAATTTAAGTCTCCAGCAATTGTTTATACATTTTACCCTCATCCCGCACAGGTATTAAAACCCTCAAAAAAACATTTTCAACTATTCCCACTTGAGGATCAGGTAGAGCGCTTTTCAAGATATGGTTTTGATTATTTAGTTGTAGAGCCATTTTCAAGAGATTTCTCTGAATTATCAGCTGAGGATTTTTTAAATAACTATTTAGCAAAGTACCTGCGTCCACAAATTATTATTGTAGGGCATGATTTTAATTTTGGATCTCATCAACAAGGGGATATCGATTTTTTAACTCAGTATTGCCAAAGATTAAATTGGCAGTTGGAAGTTGTGCCAGTTTATAAGCATCAAGGGAGAGTTGTCTCAAGTAGTTGGATAAGAGAAGCATTAAAAAAGTCTGAAATGAAACTTGTTACAGAATTGCTAGGGCGTCCTTATAGCGTAAGTGGGATTGTTCTTCATGGGGCTCAAAGAGGGCGTCAATTAGGAGTTCCAACGGCCAATATACAAGTGACTCAAGGAGCAGAAATGCGTCTAGGTGTCTACGCTACAAAAACTAAATTTGATGGACAAGAATACAAATCAATTACCAATGTAGGTATTAGTCCGACATTTACATCGGAAATTGATCCAATTGTTAAAGTGGAAACTCATATTTTTGATTATCGTGGTGATCTTTATGGTCAGAAGATACAGGTTGAATTTATTGATTTTATAAGGCCAGAAAAAAAATTTGATTCTATTGAAAGTTTAAAAAAACAAATTGAAGAAGACTTTTCGGCTGTTAAAAGGTTATTGCAATGAGTTTTAAAAAGATAACGGTTTTTGTTAAGTCTGAGCGAATTAGTCATTTTGATGAATTTAAAAATAATTCACCTAGTGATGTAAACTGGGACTTTCTCTCACCAGAAACAGAAGAAGATTTTGCATTACAAATTGATATGGCAAGATCCATGTCATTGAGTATTCGACTTGATTCTTCGTACATTAATTGGGCTGAAAAGCATATAAAAGAGTCAAGTCGTGAAGTTTTAAAACTAATGGCCGCAGATGCTTTTTTAAGTCTTCGAGATCATTTATGGCCACATATATTTTTAGTTTCAGCCATTACTAAGAAAATTTCTCAAGAAGTAAAAAACTTAGACTTGAGTGGTGCGGCATTAATTATAGGTAAAGGCTCTATTGTTAGAGCCTGCTTAGAGGCTGCAGTAAAAATGGGATTTCGTAAAATCAACTGGGTGAGTGAGTCTAATGAGGCTGAAGTTAAAAAGTGGCTTAAGACTTTCAATAATTATTATTTTGGTATCGAGTTTAATCATTTAGAGCCTCAACAACTGACAATGTTACCCGGAAATAGCTCAGTGGTAATCATGCATTTAGATCTTAACAGTAAGACTCAGTTAATAAACGATTTATCCTATTTTAATTTTGTAAAAAAAGAAGCTGTTATTATTAACCTATATGCTTCTGAAGAAAAAGGTCCGGCAATGAAAGAGGCAAAAGAGATTGGTTTAAGAGTTATTGAAGCAGACTTAATTTATGCCCTTTCTAATAAGCTTTGGTGGAGAGAAACCGAGAAGCTATTAAATGAAAAACCAGATAAAAGTCTAGTTACAAAAAATGTCACCGAATAGTAAACTTAAGCGTGACCTCATTTTGATTTACGTTTCAAGTACTTAGGGTCATATTTTTGGAGATTATATGGCAATTCCTAAATTGGGCGAGCTCTTAATTAAAGAAGGTTTAATTAAGCTTGATCAACTAGAAAAAATATTACAAGAATCAAAAAATTCTGGTACCCGGATAACA
>CAYMKD010000267.1:0-4082 GCA_964390435.1 uncultured Pseudobdellovibrionaceae bacterium
CTTCTGAGCGCTCTACAATTTGTTCAACATGTTCCGTTATGTTTACAAGGGCATATCTTTTGGGAATTCTAAAAAGTAAGGCTTCCGTATGATGAATACTATGCCCTCGAACTACATGATCCAAGGGCTCAAATTTTTCAAAACCAGGAGAGTCAGATGGAGCGAGCAACCAGTCAGATTCATTGAGCATAATTCCTCGCTAAGTGAATAAAAGCTACTCGTAACCTACAACTCGAACGGGGTAAGTTATATCAATCTTTTCTTGGTCGCAAACACCATCGCCGACTTGGCAAAAAGCATTCCATCCCATGCAAACTAAATCACCATCTAATACAAAACAACTATGACCAAAACCGGTAGAAACATCCTGCACTCGTTGATGCGCTGGTAAGCTTTTAATTTTTTCAGGGCTAATAACTCGTTGATTAATAGCTCCATTACCAAACTGCCCATTGACGTTAGAACCCCAGCAGTAAACATCTTTATTGTTGTGAGTACATATCGTGTACTCATACATTGATACTGCCGTCATACCACTTAAACCTGGAACTTGAAGTGGGGCTCTTGCGTGTTCCTCTTCTTTACGTGGCATACCAAGAAGCTTTGACCAGCCCCAACACTTAACTCCACCACTACGATCAACAGCGCATGTGCTTCGACTGCCTGCTGCAATATCCTTTATACCAGAGCCAGGCCCCATACCATACACATCTGTCGGAACATCTTGATGAGTTTGACGAATTCTATTATCACCAAGTCGACCAAAAATACTGTTTCCCCAACATTTAACTCCGCCATTAACGATGGCGCAGCTATGATATCCACCCATACTTACTTTTGTAACACCACTACCTGGGCCAAGATTGCTAACCCATTTTGGCTCTATAGCAACATCATATTTATTGGGAGGGCCGCCCTCACAATCCTTTTGACCTAGTTGGCAACTCCAGTTCCATCCCCAACACTTTAAGCCACCATTTAATACAGCACAGCTTGTTGTATTACCTACGGAAACACTCTCAACCCCAGCTCCTTCTTCTAAACTCTTTACCCAACGTGGAACTAGAGACTGCTCCATATCGCCCGTACCTAAGCGACCAAATGTATTTATCCCCCAGCACTGCACACCGCCTCGTACAACCGCGCATGAGTGCATTTTACCTACAGAAACCTGAGTTGCCCCAGAGTCCATTCCTATAACTTGCTTTGCTCCAGCAGCATTCTCATCGGTGCCATTACCTAGCTGACCATGATTATTAAAACCCCAACACTGAACGCCGCCCCTAATAACAGCACAACTATGACCATAAGAAGTCACTACACTTGTTACTGGTCCATCCGCGTAGGAAAAAGTAGACAGAAAACTAACTATTAAACTTACGAGCATAAATATCTCCTGGGTTACATGCTAACAACTCATATTTAAGTCTTATACCTACATATTATTTCTGCAAATTTTTATTTCCTTAAACCAGCCCTTTCTAAAACCAAGGTCTAGCCTCTCAAAATATCTCTCCTTTAGAAGCTCTCAAATCTAGATTTCGCCGAAAAATTAAATGGGTATCGGCATTTTATTATTTTTTTATTCTAGATTAAAAATTTTTTGCGCTAAGCACAAAATACAAATAAAGCTTAAACTCCTTATATTATCTTATTTACAAGGCTATGCATTTCAATACATTAACTAGCTGTTAAAGCTGAGTTAAATTCGGTTAACAAAAATTAAAGAAACAAAACTATGAGCACAAGAAATTTAGATCTTAATAATGTTCAATTTCGCATTGCAGTTGAGGCCGCTCCCAATGCAATGATTATGACTGATGAGGCTGGCAAAATTGTCCTAGTTAATCAACAAGCTGAGCAACTTTTTGGCTATACCAGAAGCGAACTTATGGGACAACCCATCGAAATTCTTGTACCATTAAGATACCGCTCTCAACACCCTACAGATAGACAAAAATTTTGGTCTAACCCAGCTCCAAGAAAAATGGGTACAGGAAGAGATCTTTTTGGCATTCGCAAAGACTCTAGTGAAGTGCCCGTTGAAATTGGCTTAACTCCAATAAAGTTAGCAACTGGACATTTTGTAATTAGCGCCATTGTAGATATCACTGAAAGACGTCAGGCTGAAATGGCACTGCGCAAAAAAACTGAAGAACTTGCTAGGTCTAATGCTGAGCTTGAACAGTTTGCTTATATTGCCTCTCATGATTTGCAGGCTCCACTAAGACACATCACATCTTTTGTACAGTTGTTAAATAAGCATTTAGAAGGTCAACTTGATGAAAAATCAAAACAATGGATGGGGTTTGTAGTTGATGGCGCCCAAAGAATGCAACAGTTGATTAATGGACTACTCAGCTTTTCCAGAGTCAATAAAGAGCGCGCTTCTTTTTCATGGCTTGAAGCTGATACAGCTATTAATAATGCTCTGGCCAGCCTTTCTACAACCATAAAAGATTCTGATGCAAAATTAAAAGTAGACCCTTTACCTAAAATTTTGGGTGATGCCACACTGATCACTCAGCTTTTTCAGAACTTAATTGAAAATGCTATTAAGTTTAAAAAACCAAATCAATCTCCCGAAGTTCATGTATTTTGTACTGAAAAAGATAATGAATATGTATTTACGGTCAAAGACAATGGTATTGGGATTGAAAAAGAATTTAAAGATCGTATTTTTGTTATCTTTCAAAGACTGCATACTGCGGAAGAATACCCCGGAACAGGCATGGGACTAGCCATGTGCAAAAAAATTGTAGAGTTTCATGGCGGAAAAATTTGGCTAGACTCTGAGTTTGGTAATGGTGCTTATTTCAGTTTTACTATTCCCAAATACCAAAATGGAATTAAGTCACAATAATTGCAATTACAGAAAGTTAAATTTAGCAATTTTTTATCTGACAATAATTTAACTGACTCAACTATATATGTAAAATTTTAAATCTGGACCAAATGAGAGGTGCAATAAACAAGCTATGACCATTTTGTCTTAACGCTCAACAATTTCAGCTCTGATTAGGAGTTAATTTTTCTTTATATTTCTAGTCTCGACTTCTTCATCAATTTCTTTAATAAACTGCTTCAATCCTATCTTAATTGGTTTGTAATAAAAAATATCTATGCCATGTTCTCTGATATCCTTTTCTTGCAGTAACTCAAGACCCGTTGTAACCGCTATTACTATATCAGAGTGTCTTCTCTCTCTTATAAACCTGACAAAATCCAATCCTGAGCTTAAGGTGCTGCTACCTTTTTTTAAATGTATGTCAGAGATGATTGCGTCAAAATTGCCTTTAGAAAAGATTTGAGCTGCCTCAACAACATTTTGAGTATGAATAATTACATGTCCAAGAAGCTCTGCAACTTCAATCAATGGTCCAGCAAAATCTAAATTGTCTTCTAAAAATAATATTTTCACATTTTTCTTTTTGTATTTTAATTTGAGTCTTATAGTTTTATTCCGAACAAGTTATAAGTTTATTCTTATTGAAAGAGGTAGAGCAATGATTTCTCCTACAACCATCACTGTTTTATTAATTGAAGATGAAGAAGTTGATGCCATCTTAATTAAAGAATTCTTAACTACGCAAAAAATTAATAGTTATGCAGTTCATTGGATTAAATCTTATGATGAAGCCATTCGTGAAATGTCTGCTAATAATTTAATTGGATATGATGTCGTCCTAATAGATTATTTTTTAGGAAAAAGGACTGGACTGGACCTAGTAAAAGAAGTTTCATTCAGAAAATTAAATATTCCAATAATTTTATTAACAGGCAATGATAATGTCGCAGTTGACTTAGAGGCCATGAAGCTAGGATCTTCCGACTTTATTGTTAAAGGAAAGTTTGATGCCGACCTTTTAGATCGCTCTATTAGATACTCTATTGAGCACAAAAAAAACCAACGATTACTAATTAAACAACAACAAAAAGAAGCCACCATGTTACGTGCGTCTGCTTTAGCTGATATGGCAGCTTTTGTTTCTCATGAAATTAACAATCCACTTGGTGCAATTCAAGGGTACGCTACTTCTATTCAAATAGCTCTATCTAAACCTCAAATTGATGTGGCCAAA
>CAYMKD010000268.1:0-4060 GCA_964390435.1 uncultured Pseudobdellovibrionaceae bacterium
AA
The DNA here is from genome assembly GCA_964390435.1 of uncultured Pseudobdellovibrionaceae bacterium. Classification (GTDB taxonomy): domain Bacteria; phylum Bdellovibrionota; class Bdellovibrionia; order Bdellovibrionales; family Bdellovibrionaceae; genus CAYMKD01. The sequence goes on from CAYMKD010000268.1 coordinate 3, forward strand.
TCTCAAAAAATACTTTTAGTGACCGAGGAACATACAAATAACCCCTATTATTGGGAAAATATTAGTACTTTAAAAACGATTATTGAAGGTGGAGGTCGCAAAGTATTGCTGGCCATTCCTCGTGAGCTTTCAAGCCCTCTTAAGCTACAGAGTGCGACAGGGCACAACTTAGAAATTCACTCAGCCTTTGCCGGTAGTGAGGTATTTCAAAACTTTAAACCTGATTTAGTTATTAATAATAATGACTTCTCAGAAGCCCACGAGGACTGGGCAAAAAGTGTGACCTTACCAATGAATCCACCACGAGAGTTAGGTTGGTATCAACGTAAAAAAAGTCGTTACTTCAAACTTTATAATCAGTTGGTGAATGAATTTGCAGATATTATTAAAATTGATCCATGGTTGTTAAAAGTAGATACCGAAATTTTTGAAGCTTTTGATATTGCTGATGATCAAAGTCGAGAGAAGTTGGCCCTTGCAGTTGATAAAATGATAGCCAATCTCACTGAGCAGTATAAAAAGCATGGCATTGAGCAAACCCCATTTGTTTTTGTTAAAAATAACTCTGGTACTTATGGTTTAGCTGTCATTCGCGCAGCTTCAGGAGACGAGGTTAGAGCTTGGAACTATAAATCTCGAAAAAAGATGAAAGCAGCCAAAGGTGGCCGTGATGTGGATGAAGTTATTATTCAAGAAGGGATTCCCTCCATTGTACGTGCCGATGAGTCTGCAGCAGAGCCAGTTATTTATATGATAGGTTGTGAACTGGCTGGTGGATTCTTAAGAACTCACAGCGAAAAGAACTCAACAGAGAGTTTAAACAGCCCAGGAGCTGTCTATAAACGTCTTTGTGTTTCTGATTTAGAAGTAGATCGTTCGGGTTGCCCAATGGAGAATGTTTATGGTTGGTCAGCGAAACTAGGGTTACTTGCCATAGCTCTTGAGGCCAAAGAAATGGGCATTGAGTTTAAAAACTATAACTTCAAAGGTTGCGATGAAAAGTAAATGGAATCAATAAATATATATCGATTTACAGACTACCGAGTGATTATAGAAAAACTGATATCGCTTGCGAAAAGTAAATCCAAAGATTTTACCTTAACAAAACTTGCCAGCGTTATAGGCATTCAAGCAACATATTTATCTAAAGTATTAAAAGGTAAAGCAGAATTTAATTCAGATCAAATGCATCTGCTTTGCGATTTTTTTGAGCTTAATAAAAGTGAATCTCATTATATGAATTTATTGCTTGAGTATAATCGAACAGCACTTAAAAATCGTCAAAAAGCTCTCAAATCTGAAATTGAAGAGATTCAAAAAGCCAGCCTCTCTACGAAAAAATATCTAAAAGCCAGGTTTGTAGAGGGTACAGTAAATGACGACGAACTTAAATATTATTTAGAGCCCTACTCCTTGGTCGTGCATTGCTATCTTATGATTGATAAATATAGGCACAATCCAGAGCTGATTCTTTCATCACTGCAAATTAGTGATGAGCAACTAGGTAGTATCTTGCATAATTTAGTTAAAATTGGTGTTGTTAAAAAGTCTGCTGATAATACCTCTTACGAGGTTTTAGAAAATCATAGACAACTTTCGGGAGACTCGCCCATTGTGAACTCTTATCAACAACTTATCAGACAAATTTCTCTTCTTCAATCAGGTAAAGTTTCTCAAGACAATAAGTTTATTTTTTCTACAACGATAGCTGCAGATGAAAGAACAAAAGTAGCTATTAAAGAAGAGTTCATGAACTTTTTAAAAAAAATAGAGCCTCTTATAAAAGAGGCTCCATATGAAGACGTATATCAAATAAACTTTGATTTATTTAATTGGAGTAAATAACTTCTTATTTAGTTACTGGGGCAATTTCTGCAGTTATCCAAACCCGGTAAGTACCAACATCTTCTTGGCTTTCACATGAGCCAACGACAGTTAAATGTTCAGCACCTACAACTAGAGACGAGAGTCCTACAAAAACTTGCTTATTATTGGGATCGATAATTCGAGTTTCTACGACAAGGCGTTCAGTATCCTCAAAATTAAAGTATTTATATCCTACTTCCATCGTGTAGCCCGCTTCATTTTTATAAGAATTGGTTCCTGATTTTCCATCATGTGTAAAGTACCAGAGGCCGTTTGGAGTTATGTGCCAATCATTCATTTGTAGCATAGTTAGGTATCCCTTAACGCCCTCGTCATTTTTCACAACTTCTTCGCATTTTGCCACTGAAACATGAAAAGTGTATCTTTTAGATGTGTAGTTAGCTTCCACTTCAGCAGTAGCTTGTGTTGACAGAGCCGTTAGAGTGAGTAGTAGAACAAATATTTTCTTCATAAGACATCTCCTTTTAATGCAAATAATTTTGCTTTTGTTTAAAGAGAGCCTTAATGCGTCGATGTTTTTTTTGACATGAATTAAAAATTCATTCTTAAATGATTTTGAATTTCTAATTCTCAAAGGGAAAGATATAGAAGCATTATTAGTTAGTTAGAATTTAATAAAAATAATTATTACTTTTGCAGTAACTATGAGCTTTTGTAAAAACTTTATGCATATCCTCATCGGGAATTTCCGAAGAGTAGCCTTGAGATTCGTATTCAAGCAGACGGTTTCTTGTAAACTCGCAAATTATTTGATCATATTTAACTGCATGGCCAGGAACGACGGCAGTATCTGCCGTTAGGGCCCTATTATTGAGATCAATGGAATCAAGAGGTCTACTGTACCAACTAGCAGCCCTCTTGCTTACGGCCAAATAAACCTGTAAATTAGTGGCTTCATTTAAAAAGTAATTAACAACTGCTTTTCTAGCTTTTTTCATATCTTCTTTTGATGGATTTTGAGGGCTCTTTACGTTGCTTGTTGCCAGAGTCATAATTTTTTTCATATAGGCACTGTAGGCCTTAATTCTTTCTTTCTCATTTTCAGTAATAGATTGATTTAATACAAAATCCTTCTCATCTTCATATACAGTCACGAATAATGAGCCAAAACCAGTGCCTCCCAAAATGGAGATAATTCCGATATAATCCATTTCATAAAGCGCGGCTTTACGCAAAAGAGTTTGGAAATCCATCGACATAAGAAGTGCCGTAAGGACTCTTGTTTTACTGGAATCTGCATGGCCTAAATCTATTGCAAGTAAGTAGATAGCCTCATGCAGATAAATCATAGCTAGGTTAAGCTTGGCTGTTATAAAGTTTTCTTGATTTTGTAGTTTTTCAAGAGCAGGTTGATTGGCCACAATAAAGGCTTTGGGCAGCTTACCGGGTTGGTGTTTTTCAATGCGAGTAATATATTGTACATAATTACATTTATTTTTAGGAAGAGCGGGTGTGATTTTACCATAATCTTCTATTGGCGCTAAACTTGGAACCGAGATCCAATTTTTAGAAATCATGGCTAACGCTTGTCTTAGTCTGTAAGCTAAAAGAGCTGAGAAAGGCTCGATACTATAATTAATAAGCTCCTCTAAGTAAGGTAGTGGCTCAAGGTTTCTAAGAAAAAACCCCTGACTAAGTTGATTAATATTTTCCCAATAATCCAAACTAACTATTTGATGAGGGCACTCAACGCCGCCGCCGCCCCCACCAGTCCAGCCCCCAGAAAAACTTCTATTAAGTTGAGAATTACCAAGATTCTTAATGATATTATCAAAATCATTTTGAGAGAGGCCATACCCTTTAAATTCCGGAAGTTTTTTAAACTCTTCGGGGGAAATGAACTGCTGTGCAAAACCCGGAGAGCTAAAAAAGATAAAAATGAGAATTAGATATATAGGGCGCTTCATATGAAAGGATTACTTTTGCAATATTGCTGCCATTTAAAAACTCAAGAGAGCTCGTTAGAGTCTCTCTTAAGTATAAACTAAAAAATTCATAGAATAAAAAGTAGACAGTTTATGAAGGGAATTCATACTAAGGCTCTTGGCAACGAGATCCCCATACACATTTAAAATTTAAGCAGGCCTGAGCATTGTCATAAAGATGGCAAAAAGGTTGACTTGTATCAGGAGTATTAGGTCCAATAGAACAAGGGCTTCCCCAGACACATC
>CAYMKD010000269.1:0-4043 GCA_964390435.1 uncultured Pseudobdellovibrionaceae bacterium
GTTTTTTCCTAAGCAATATGGCTTTTGTAGTATGTGTTGGCAAAAAACAAAAAAATACTATCGTGTAAATAGCTATTTGCCTGAATATACCCACAATACATTTGCTCTTTATAGCTGGCCGGCTCAGCCAGAACATCTTATTGGTAGCTTAGTTAAAATGAATAAAAAGGGAGCTCTTCCTCCTCTGAGCAGAGAGTTGGGGCAAAGGTTATGGCAAAGTTTGGGCTTAAAGCAAAATCTACAAGAAGCTCAGCTAGTGTCCGCTCCAGGAGAGCACGCTAAAGCTCTTACCTATGAGTTTGCTTTGTTAAGTGGCTTACCAATCTCTGGAAATCTAGAGAAACAAGAGTCAAAACAATCTCAAAAGCTCGGTAATCGAGATGAGCGACAAAGGCTGCGCCTAAAATTTTATGGAAGGATAAATAAAAATAAACCAATCATTTTAATTGATGATGTTGTAACCACAGGGGCGACGGTTAAGATGGCCTTCTTCGCCCTTGGTAAACCTCATAATTATAGAGCCTTTTGCTTAGCTTATCGGCAGTTAAGTTGCGAAGCGGCAAAGACTTTGCTATAAGAGCGGCATGTTTCATTTGAGTTTAAGTAAAATTTTCATTGTCCTCATTTTATCAGTATGCGCAGCATTTGCAATCGGACAAGCAAAACCTAGTGCTTTTGAATCTGTGATAAAAAAATATCGCACTTCAAATGTCCAAATGTCTGTAGTTAAAACTAATCGTATTGAAATCATGGATAAAGAAACTCGCTTCGAAGGAAAAATTTATTTAGGAAAAAATAAACTTCGATGGGATACACAGAAGCCAGAAAAAAGTCTTATCGTATTTGATGGCAAAACTTTATGGACAGCACAGTACCCACCAGAAGAGTTCGATGCGCCAGTAGAAGTTACCAAAACTGAACTTAATAAAAAAAATAAAGAACAAGTTTTCTTCGCACTATTTTTAAGTACAAAACCACTAAGCACTTTTTTTAAAGTTGTTAATGAAGAAACTAAAAAAGATTTGCTGTTAGTGGATTTAAAGCCTCAAACAACAGATGTAAGCATTCAAAATTTAAGCATTAAGATTGATAACAAAAGTAAAAAAATATTAGAGATCAACTATGATGATGAGGTTGGTAATAAAACAAAGTTAGATTTTTCTGATATTAAAATTGATTTAAAATTAAAAGCCGACCTATTTAAATTTGAGCTGCCTAAGGGGGCTCAGGTGACCACATATTAGAGGTACAAATGTCGCAAGTTGAAGTTCCATTGAAAACAAAAAAAGTGCATTTTGTTAGCCTTGGTTGTCCTAAAAATTTAGTTGATAGTGAAATCATGGCAGGAACTCTTTTAAAAGAAGGCTATGACGTTGTAGGTGTGGCGGACGAGGCCGACTCAGTTATTGTAATTAGATGTGGATTTATTGAAGACTCTAATAAAGAATCCATTTCTAAAGTGTTAGAAATGGGTGAGTTAAAAAAGAGTGGTCAACTTTCAAGATTGGTTGTGGCAGGTTGTCTTACACAGCGGTACAAAGATGATTTAGTTGAGGGACTTCCAGAGGCTGATCTTTTTGTCGGCTCGGGAGAGTTTCAAAATATAGCAAAAATTTTAAAATCTTCAGATCAGGGCGCGACTCAAAAAACTTATTTTAATTTGCCAACATACTTACAAGAGGAGTCTACTCCACGAGTGAATTCGCAGCCCAAGCATCGCGCTTATATTAAAATATCTGAAGGATGTTTAAAGAGGTGTGCTTTTTGTGCAATTCCATTAATTCGTGGAAACCTACAATCACGCAATCTTAAAAATGTTTTAAATGAATCAAAACTTTTAGTTGCTGGTGGTGTTAAAGAGCTTTTAATTATTTCACATGATTTTACAGATTACGGTTGGGATTTGCGTCGTAAAGATAAAGAAGCTATTGAGAGTCCAGTTGAATTGCTGAGGACTCTTTCTGACTCCTCAGGGGCACAGCGCATTCGTCTTCTTTATTTATATCCAGATGGTATTACACCAGAAATGATTCAACTCATTAAAGAGCGCGATAATTTATGTAAGTACTTCGATATGCCCTTACAACACATCAATAATGAGATGTTAAAAAAAATGAATCGTAAAATGACCCGTGCCGAGGTTGAAGAAGTATTAACGCAAATTCGTACTGAAATTCCAGAGGCGGTTATACGAACTCAATTTATCGTTGGTTTTCCCGGTGAAACCGAAGAAATGTTTGAAGAGTTATTAGAATTTATAGTTGAGCAAAAATTTGATCGCGTAGGTTGTTTTAAATACTCACCTGAAGAAAATACGCCAGGTGGTAAAATGACAGACCAGGTGGATGAGGAAATAAAAGAACGTCGTTATCAAGCTATTATGGAAGTTCAACAAAATATTAGCCGCGAAAAACATCGAGCGATGATCGGTCGTTTTGTTGAAGTTTTAGTTGAGGGTTACAGTGAAGAGACTGAGCTTTTGTTACAAGGACGCACTGAGGGACAGGCTCCAGATATAGATGGTGTTGTATTAATAAATGAAGGTAGTGCCGAGGTTGGCGATCTTGTAAAAGTAAAAATCACAGACAGTATGGAGTATGATTTAATCGGCTCAATAACTAATTAAGTACTTGGCAAATACAGTCATATTTCTTAGCCAACACTAGACGAACAACCATAATTAACGCCGCACAGTAAGCTGCCGTTATAACAAGAATTTTATTTGACTTGGCCCGTTAAGACTCATTATCCTATATGCGTTAGGGGGAGAGGGTATGATTCCAAGACAATTGTTGTTGTTATTTGTTTTTTCTGTAGTGGTATTTTTTGTAGTTAACGTCGTAGTGAGCTAAATAAAATATTATTATGTATATTAAAGCCGCTTGTTTAAAACTGCGGCTTTAATTTTTTAAGAAGTAGATGTCTGGATAATTTCTACCTAAATGCCCGCTGTCCATTCCATAACCAACAACATATCGATCATCAATGGTTCTTCCCATATAATCAGGTCTGATAGGAAGCTCCCTTCTTGCTGGTTTATCTAAAAGAGTAACGATTTTTAATGAAGCTGGAGCTGAAGCTAACAGGCGATTTTTTAAAAAATTAAGGGTTCTGCCAGTATCAATAATCTCTTCGACAATTAAAACATTTTTTCCGGAAATATCGACACTAATATCTTTAAAAATATTTATAGAGCCACCCTTTTCAGGTGCAGCTAAATGAACGAAGTCAATTTGTTGAGGAAGCTTAATTTGGCGACTTAAATCAGCAAGAAAGTGAATCGAGCCACGAAGCGGGCAAATTAAAAAAATCTCCTTACCATCATAATCTGCCTCAATTTGTTTTGCTATAGAAGCGGTCATTTCGGCAATTTCACTTCGTGTGATGAAAGAAATCATATCATCTTTAATTTGTGACATAGGGTCTCCGTTAATTAAGATCTCTGGTTAGGCTTGTAATTCCTGCGGCTTGAGCCATTTTTAAATATTTTGTAGCCTCTGCGTGCTTTGAGTCTCTGGCAAGAATATTTTCCCACTGCTCAACGGCCTCAGCAACCATATTTGCATTGTAATAAATAATCCCTAGTTTCATTCGGGCCGGTAAAAACTGGGGGTACTCTTTTAAAAGAGATTTTAAATCTTTAATAGCCTTTTCAGGCTGGTTCATATGTAAAAAGCACTCAGACATACGCAAACAAATTTCTGGTTTTCTGGCTGAGAGTTTTTGAGCTTTATATAACTGTTCAAGCGCTTCAGAAAATCGACGATATTGAAAGTATAAATCTGCAAGCTCTTCGTGCTTAGAAGCAAGTCTTTCATCGACAAAGGGGTCGGCTTTTCCAGAGCTTCTTTCGAGAAGACTTTTGGCTTGATGAAAAACCTGTTTGCCCTCATCGTAACGACCAAGGTCATTTAAAATAATCGAAAGTCCGACACTAGCATCTGTATAAGTTGGATCTATTTCTAAAGCTCTTTTAAATGTTTTAATCGCTTTATTAAACTGTCCTTTATCATAATAAAGAGTTGCAAGCATTTGATAAACTT
>CAYMKD010000270.1:0-4037 GCA_964390435.1 uncultured Pseudobdellovibrionaceae bacterium
CGTATTCAAGAAGTGGATGAGAGTTTAACAACAAAAAGGCGTGAGCTTTTTGCTGTCGGCCAGACAGCATCTCATGTCGATGCCAAAGTGTCTTCTTTAAGTGCTCAAGTGGATGATTTGCAAAAACGTGGTGAGCATGAGGCAGCGGTTCTCTCTGAATTAAAACAAAAGCAAAGTGAGTTTGAAGAGCGAAGACATCGTGTGATAGGGCAGTTAGAAAAAGACCGTCAGATGCAGTTAGACCTATCAAATGATGTAGAGTCTTTTGAGGCCAATAAAAAAATAATTACTGAGCAATTAAACTCTAAAAAAACCGAAGTTGATTTGTTTAAAGATGAATTAAATCAAGTGGCGGCTCAGCTCTATGGACTTGAGAACTTGCAGTCTAATTTTGAAGGTTTTGAAGAGGGTGTGAAAAACCTGATGCTTTGGCAAAAAGCTCGTCCTGAGTACAGTGTCGATGGTCATGTGAGCATGCAACCTGTGGCTGAAGTTGTTGAAGTTCCCTCTGAGTATGAAGTTGCCATGGAGGCCGCTTTAGGAACAAAGCTGCAAATGCTTCTTTCTGGTAACGAAGACATGACTCTTGAAGCTGTCTCTTACTTAAAAGATCAAAAAGCAGGGCGCTCTAGTTTTTGGTTAGGCTCGCAGAATGAAGAGTCTGTGTCTGTTAATCCAGCTCCACAAGGAGAGGGTGTTTCTGCGATTCTTAAAGACGTTGTAAAATTACCAGACACATATCAAGGAAATGTTAAAACTCTTTTAGATCAAGTAGCTGTGGTTGATAATTTAAAAACAGCGCTGAACTTAAGACCTCAACATGCTGGGTGGACTTTTGTAACTTTAGATGGCGATACGCTGTCTGCCGAGGGAGTTTTGACTGGTGGGACCAGTGAGGGTGTTGAGTCCGGAGTTTTAAAGCGTCGCCGTGAAATAAAAGAACTTAGTCTGCAAAAAAATGAATGGGCCGGTAAATTAGCTTTGGCTCAACAGCAGTTAAAGAAAATTGAAGCTCAACTAGAGTCTATTACAACAGATTTTGAAGGTGCTCAAAAAAGAAAGCTCGAGCAAGAGATTAAGGTCACTGAGCTTAAAAAAGATTTAGAGCGAGCTGAAACAGAGCTTGAAAATGCAAAAACAGCCGTGAGTAGACAAGAAAAAGAAGTCGCAAGACAAGCTGAAAACTTGGCTGAGCAAGAGCAGAAGTTTTTAGAGCTCAGTGGTGAGTTGGGACAACTGCGCAGTAAAAAAGAAACTCTTGAAGAAGAAGTGTCTCAATTAGATCAAGATCTTACAAATAACCGTATGGGTTTTGACTCTTTACAAACGACAGTGACAGATCTGCAAGTTAAAGTAGCTGCAAAGAATCAAGAGCTTGAAGGTGTTAAAAGACAAGTCGAGATGCTCACTCGTTCGGTGAATGAGCTTGAAGAAAATTTAAGTAAGATGAGTGAAGAGTCTCATAAAAATGCTTCAAGCTTAACTGAAAACCAGATGAAGCTTGAAGAGAGAAAAATTGAGCTTGAGCGCTTGATGCAAGAAGTGGAAGATTTACGTCTGCAGTTATCAAGCTCAAGAAATCAATATGAGCAAGAGGCTACAGAAGTTCGAAAAATTGAGGAGCAAGTGGCTCAAGCTTCAAGGCAGCGCCATGAGCAGCAGTCGCGAATGAATGAATCAAGTCTTAAGTTAGAGCAAGCTAAACTTAAAGAGCAATATTTAGTTGAGCAAACCAGAGAGCGCTACATGCTTAATTTAAGTGAGATTGCACTTGAGCATGCAGCTAAAGAAAAAGACATGGCAGAGACTGAAAGCCAACTTAAAGAGTTGCGTGAAAAGCTCTCTAAAATTGGTGAAGTTAATCTTTCAGCCATTGAAGAGTATGAAGAAACAGCTAAGCGTTATGAATTTTTAGTGCAACAGCAACAAGATCTTAATGCAGCTAAAGAGCATTTAAGAAAAGTGATTGATCGAATTAACCGTATTTGTACAAAGCGCTTTAAAGAAACCTTTGAGTTAGTGAATGAGCGTTTTACTCGTGTTTTCCCGGTGCTTTTTGGTGGTGGGGAAGCAAGGCTTGAGCTTCACGAGGATGTTGAAAAAGGCGAAATGGGGATTGAGATCATTGCTAAACCTCCTGGCAAAAAAATGCAAAATGTCAGTCTTATGTCGGGCGGAGAAAAAGCTCTTACAGCAGTTTCACTTATTTTTGCCATCTTCTTGGTAAAGCCATCGCCTTATTGTCTTCTAGATGAGGTGGATGCGCCTCTAGATGATGCCAACGTTTATCGTTTTAACGACCTTGTTCGTGAGATGTCTAAACGTAGTCAGATTATTGTGGTCACTCACAATAAGCACACCATGGAAGTCACTAAACGCTTGTATGGCGTGACCATGCAAGAAAAGGGTGTTTCTAAAATGGTTTCTGTAAACTTATCCGATATAGATTAAAAGCTTCGCCGTTCCTTTTTGTGGGGCACCGTTTATACAAAAAGGTGTCAGTCCCCTTTTGTGAGGCGCTCTGATAAAAAGCGGGCCAGCATTTTTACTGGTCCAGTTGGTTATTTCCACTTTGTCCCAGCATTTAAAACTAAGATAAGATTAAGCTTATGCGTATTTTGATACTTTTGTTCTTACTCTGCACTTTGGTCCAAGCTAAGGCAGAACCAGATTTAATCAACTTTGTTTCCGAATTAGACACTATTTTGCGAGACACTAATCACTGCATGAATATGAATACAGAGAGTTGTTATAAGTGTAGCAAAGTGCAAGAAGTGTCATACCAAACTTTCACTTCAGAAATTAAAGATGAAGAGCAGTTAAAGCTTTGGATGTGCAAAGCTTCTGCAGATCCAGACACTTTTATCAAAGCTTACGAGCAAATGAAAGTTGTGGAAAAATACACAGGAGTTCCGGCTATATATATGGCTTGTCTAAGTTGGCAAGAGACGATGGGTTTTAAAGATTTTGATGCTAGTTCTAGTAAAGGAAAAAATTATTACAAAGGCTTAGGACATTTTGATCAAAAGACCATTTCATCCATAAAAAACTATATAAATGACAACGAGTATTTTTCAAAGGCAAGCAAAGGACAATTTACTAGTTTTTTAAAAGAGATAGGATTAACAGAAACACAATTTTGGAGCAGCGATTACACAAGAAAAACAGATATTCCTAAAACACTTCAAACAAAAGGGACTGAGCAAGCTTTGGCTGTTCAGTCGGCATTAATAGCTTTAAATACAAGAAGAATTCTTGATGGTTATGGTTTTGCTTTAAGAGAAAAAGATGAAAATGGAAAAGATAAATATTTTCCTATGTCTGAAAATCATACAGAAGCAGTTAAATATATAGATCAACTAAAAGAACCAGAAAACGCTATGATGAGTTTACTTTTGCTTTCCGCCTATGGGCACAATCGCGGACCTGCAGCAATAGTGAGTGATATCCCAGCTGACGCTTTTAATCCTAGTAGCTTAGAGTGGATTGAGTATTTAGGTGTCCCTTATAATGAGGATGGATCTATCAAAGAGTCGACAAATAAGCTCAATGGTAGGGCCATAGGGGCCGCTTATGTTAAGAATATATATAGTTGCATGGCTAAAGATACTTATCACCCTGTAATTCGTTGTGGTTTTGTAGATAGTAAAAAACAAAGAGAAGATAAGATAGTTCAACCAAATGAGAATATATGGAAATGCAAGCGCGAAGAATTAAATGGAAAGAACTGTGGCGAAGCAGAAGAGGCTTTATCTGAATAAAGCGAGTAAAGTTTTGAATAATGAGGAGTGAAACTGTTGCAATAATTAAAGCTATGCATTACTTAGATAAATCGCAGTTGAAATACATGAGGTCCATCAAATTGCTTAAATATATGGCTATATTTTTATTTTCACTCAGTTCTTTTGCAAAAGAAAATAAAGCAAAAATTTCTACGACTATAAAATCAGCACAGAGTGTTCAAGCTAGCTTCTCTGAAGACTTGCAAGTGGCTTGCCGTCATGGGGTTAAGTCTTATAGAATTTTAGTGAGCCAAT
>CAYMKD010000271.1:0-4030 GCA_964390435.1 uncultured Pseudobdellovibrionaceae bacterium
TTTATGGTGTTAGAAAAAAGCTTGGCGCTCAGCTGGCCATTGAAACAGGTATTGATGCTGATATTATAGTGCCCGTACCGGATAGCGGAGTAGCTGCAGCCTTGGGTTATAGCGTGCAGAGTGGAATCCCTTTTGATTTAGGAATTATTCGCAATCACTATGTAGGGCGAACTTTTATTCAACCTCATCAATCCATTCGTAGTTTTGGTGTAAAGATTAAATTAAACCCGCAAACGGCCATTCTTAAAGATAAACGTGTTGTGGTCATTGATGATTCTATTGTGAGAGGAACTACGAGTCAGAAAATCATTGGTCTAGTTCGAGCAGCAGGGGCTAAAGAAGTTCATATGCGTGTAGCCTCTCCACCAACGACTGGCCCATGTTATTACGGGGTTGATACTCCGCAAAAGTCTCAACTCATAGCTTCGCAAAAGAGCACTCAAGAAATTTGTGAATTTATAGGAGCGGACTCTTTAGGGTATCTCTCTATTGAGGGAATGCTTGCCGCCGTTGGTTCTACTAAAAAACAATATTGCGCAGCTTGCTTTGACGATGATTATCCTATCTAATTAAAGGGTATGTCGAGCTTAATTCAAAAACATACTGGAGCTTATCTGCAAGAGGGCGATATCGTAGATGTCGTTGCTCCGGGATTTAAATCAACAAAAGAAGAACTTGTTGGAGCTATCCGGTTTTTAGAAAGCTGGGGTTTAGTTCCTAGGTACGATAAAAAAATCTTCTCAAAACATTTTTTATTTTCAAGTCCAACGCCAGAAAGAACACGGCAGTTAAGAAATGCTATCTTAAGCGAAGATTCAAAGGTGATTTGGTGCATGCGCGGCGGCTATGGCTCTATCCGACTTCTTCCTTTTTTAGATAAAATAAAAAAACCAAAACAAAAAAAACTGCTCATTGGTATAAGTGATGTGACTTCACTGCATATTTATTCTTACCAGAATTGGAATTGGCCTTGCCTTCATACTTCTCTTCTCGATCGCCTAGGTAAAGGAATTGTTCCTAAAACGGTCGAGAATGAAATTAAGAAGATTTTATTTGGTAAGGCAGAAGAGACTCATTTTAAATTAAAACCTATGAATTCATCTGCAAAAAAAAATAAACTCATTAAAGCTCCCGTTGTAGGGGGAAATCTTGTGGTTTCGCAAAGCACTCTAGGGACTCCTTATGAAATTGAAACTAAAGGAAAAATTATTTTTTTTGAAGAATTAGGAGAGCGGGGCTACCGAGTGGATCGCTGCTTAGAGCACTTTAGACAAGCCGGAAAATTTAAAAACTGCAAAGCTTTAATCTTTGGACATTTTTTAGCAGGAGAAGAACCTGGCAATAAGCGTCCTGTTTGGCCTGATGTTTTAAAATCATGGGCGGAGGAGTTAGAGATTCCAGTTTATAGTGGTCTTGAGTCAGGACACGGGTTAAAACAAAGGCCTTTACTCTTAGGGCAAATAGGGTATTTAAAATGAGTCTTGAGAAGACTTTATCAAAAAAAATTAGTCCCTTTATTCCTGAAGTAGCTCCTAGTCTTGAACTTATGGTTTATCACAAAGGAAAAAAGAAAATACATCTTAAACTGGGAGATGAGTACAAGTATTACGATTTAGCAAGCCTTACAAAAATTATTTTTACCGTGCCCGTTTTAATGAGTTTATATGAAAATAAAAAAATAAAAGTTGAACAACCAATTATTGAAATTTTACCTTGGGTTAAATGGTCAGAGGTAAAAGTTAAAAATCTTTTAAATCACTCTTCAGGGCTTATTTGGTGGCAAGATTTTTTTAGAAAATTAGATCAAAAAAAATCTATGCTTGAAAAAAGATACGAGCTTGCCCAAATGATTCGTAGTGCTCCAAGAGAGCAAAGTAATAAATCTGTTTATTCTGATGTCGGTTTTTTATTTTTAGGATTTTTAATAGAGAGAATAAAAGAAAAACCTCTTTTTGATATTTTTTTAGATTTGCAAAAAGACTTTAAACTTTCAGAAAGTCTTCATTTTCAAAAAAACAATCAGACAATTTACAAAAAATCTCTTTATGCTCCCACAGAAAATTGTCTATGGAGAAAGTTTAGACCTCAAGGTGAAGTTCACGATGAAAACTGTTGGGCTATGGGGGGCGTATCCAATCATGCAGGCCTTTTTGGGCAGGCCCAAGATGTGGCCGATTATGGACTAAGATTAAGAGAAGTTTTAAATTCAAAAAATAAATTTTTGTCTTCAAGCACTTTGAAGTTATTTATGAAGAGAACCATGCTTACGGCTCAAGGGGATTGGGCTCTTGGTTTTATGTTGCCCAGTAAAGGTTCAAGCAGTGCTGGAAAGTACCTTTCTTCAGATTCCATTGGGCACACGGGATTTGCAGGGACTTCATTTTGGTATGATCCTAAAAAAGATTTACAGGTGACACTGCTGAGTAACCGAGTTTATCATGGCAGAGAAAAAGAAAAATTTAAGTTACTAAGGCCAAAAATTCACGATTGGATTTTTGAATCCATGAAAGATTCATTATGATGCAATTAAAACCAGGGGCTCATATTCATTTTATGGGGATTTGTGGAACAGCCATGTCTAGCCTTGCAGGCTTAATGCAAGGACGAGGTTTTAAAGTTACAGGTAGTGATCAAAACCCCTATCCTCCCATGTCGACTCAGCTTGCTGAACTTGGTATTGAAGTTACTAAAGGCTACAAGGCCGAGAACCTTAATCCCAAACCAGATTTTGTTATAGTTGGTAATGTTATTAGTAGAAATAATCCTGAAGCGGAAGCTCTTTTAAAAACAGATATTCCCTATACTTCTTTACCAAAAGCTATGGGAGAGTTTGTAATTGAGGATCGTGAGTCTGTTGTAATTTCAGGAACTCACGGCAAAACCACAACCACTTCTTTAATGTCGTGGGTCGCAGATCAAGTAGGGGTTGGTTTCGGCTATATGATTGGGGGGATTCCTAAAAATTTTTCTCGCTCATTTAAAAATCCCACAGGACCATATTTTATTATTGAAGGCGATGAATACGATACGGCTTTTTTTGATAAAGTACCAAAGTTTATTCATTATCGTCCAAGACATGTGATTCTGACGAGTGTTGAATTTGATCATGCTGATATTTATAAAGATTTTGCTGCAGTTAAATCAGCTTTTTTTAAACTTGCAGAGCTGACACCTGAGAATGGAACTTTTATTAGTTGGGCTGAAAATAAAGATGTGCAAGAGATTGCAAAAACGGCGAAAACTAAAAATAAGTTTAGTTACGGCATTAATCAAGGTGATTACCAGGCTCATCATATTAATACACAAGCAGATAAAACTACTTTTGAAGTTATTAAAAATGGCAAAAGCCTTGGAGAGTTTAGTTTTGCTCTTTCAGGTAAGTATAATATTTTAAATGCACTTTCGGTGATTGCGCTCAGTGAGCAAGTGGGTTGGCCTTTAGATAAAGTAAAGTCTGCATTTAAAACTTTTAAAGGTGTTAAAAGACGGCAAGAAATCTTGGGGGAGCCTAAAGGGATTTTAGTTATCGAAGACTTTGCTCATCATCCCACAGCAGTGAGTGAGACTCTCTCGGGAATCAAAGATAAATATCCCAACAGAAAAGTTCATGCCGTATTTGAACCAAGATCGGCTACTTCAAGACGCAAGATTTTTCAAAAGCAATATGTGGAGTCTTTTAAATTTGCTGACTTAATTTATATTATGCAGGCTTTCGATCAGGCAAAAATTGTAGAGGAAGATCGGTTTTCAGCAGCTGAACTGGTTGCTGATATTAAAAACTCTGGTAAAAATGCAAAGGTTTTTGAATCAGTAGATGAAATTGTTTTAAACCTTAAGGCCCAGGCTCAAAAAGGAGATTTAATTATAATTATGAGCAACGGGGGGTTTGACGGAATTTATGATAAACTTCTTATAGCTTTAGGATAGTCTTCGACTTGGCTAAAAATCCAAGCCGAAGTTAGCCATAAAATTACAATATATCACATTTAAGATCTATTTTATTTCCATCATAATCATATATAAAGCCTGT
>CAYMKD010000272.1:0-4012 GCA_964390435.1 uncultured Pseudobdellovibrionaceae bacterium
TTTTAGGTAAAAAAATAAATATTGAGACTGCCTTTGGCTCTGAGCTGGTACTTAGTCTTAAGTAAGTATCTGATGTATTTTTATATCATTTATGGACGAAGGATTATCCATAACCAAAAGTCTAGCAGGTCTTGTTGCTAGAGCAGATAAACTTTAAAATTAAATCATGAAGACAATTTATTTATTTCTACTATTATTTCTATCGGCTTGTTCTCTGCTTAATGAAAAAGAAGCCGCCCCTATAAAAACTAAAGAGGTGAGTTTTTCAGCTCGTAAAACAGACGATCAACCACGTAAACGCATTGTAGTTATGCCATTTAGTGATCGGCGTGAAGGTGCAAGTGCAGAGTTAAGAGCTGAAGCTAGAAAAAACTTTATTAAAGCACTGAATAAAACAGACCAAGTTGTGCTTATTGACCCCAAAGAAATTGGTATCGATGCCACTCAGCCCGTAGAAACTGAAGAAAATAAAGTAAAAGAACTTTTAAAGAAAGCTTCGGCCAGCGGGATAAATGCTATTTTGTATGGTGAGATTGTTGATTTAAAATTAAAACGCCAATCAGATCAAGTGGGACTTATTCGTAAAATGAATACCGAGCTTGAAGTAACAGCCGAACTTAAATTGCTCTCAACGAGAAACGCCCAAGAGCTTTTTAATCAAACAAAAACAATGAAAGCTGCTGATGCAACAACTCGCGTTGCTGAAGCTGTTACAAGTGATCGACAAATTGAAGTTACTCCAGAGGTGATTACAGATCTTTTAAAACGAGCATTTATAAGTATGGTTCCAGAGCTGACGGCTTCGCTTGTACGCATTGTATGGGAAGGTAAAGTGGCTCTTGTAAAAGGGGACCGAGTTTTTTTAAATGTGGGGCGTCTTTCTGGCATACAACTGGGCGATATTTTAAAAGTTGCAGATGAGGGAGATGAAATTTTTGATCCTGATACAGGGGCTCTCATTGGCAAAGTGCCAGGTAAACTTAAAGGAACTCTCGAGGTGGTTAGTTATTTTGGTCAAGATGGTGCTGTAGCTGTTGTTCATTCAGGCGCAGGTTTTAAAGAGAATGACCGAGTAGAGCTTTACTAGCAGTTTAAGAATTTTGCAGACTTCTTAAACTTTCAATTTCTTGCATACTAAAGCCAGCCTTTAAGCGAAGTTCTTGATCGATTTTTTCTAATCTTCTAGGTAGGCGATGTTTTAATTTAAATAAACGCTCTTTAAAATCTTGGTTTGAATTGAGTTTATACAAATCACAAAGTCGTTGATACCAAGCAGAGCCAAAAGAAACATGATCAATCTCATCATTAAGAATTCTCTTAACCACTTCGTGAGTGATGGAAGGTTTAACCTCTTTTAGGCGCTTCATCATGCGCAGTCCTGCATCTAAACCACTGCCTTCAAGATAGCGATGCACAATCAAAACGCGATCTAAGAGGTGATCTTCTTTGTCCACAGTTTGCCATAGGGCAAGATGAGCCGGCCAAGTTCCCCAGGGGTGCCCTAGTTCTTCAAGAGCCCTAAGGCACATCGTTAAGTGCTCAGACTCAGAAATGGCAATCAGCTTAAGTTCTTCTTTGAAGTCCTCTGGTGCTTCTGGGAACTCAAGTAATGTTCTCAGTGCAAGTTCCATGGCTTGAAGCTCAATACTTGCCAGATCATGGATCAATCTAGCTTGCCCTTGATGACTTGATAGGCCGACTTTTGCAGGTAGTTGGCTTACAGGCAGGATTATTAAATCTCTTGCTGGTAACAAAGGAATTTGGGCTTTACAGAGGTTTTGGTGAATGAAGCTCTTAAGAAGATAAATCTTTTTTTTAGCTTGAGGCTCAAATAGGGGATTGTTCTCATTCATAAGGTGAAGATGAATCTCCTAACAGTAAAAATCAAGACATTTAGTCTTGCGAGAAATCAGCTCATCAAGTAAATATTGGCCCCATGCATGTAGATTCAAAATGGCTAGGTTTAACTCCTTACAGCAAAGCTTTAGATCAACAAGCTCAAGCTTGGCAGCAGGTTCATAACAAAGAACTTTCAGGGGTTATACTGGGCTGCGAACATCCAGCTGTAATCACACTTGGTCGAAGCGCGCAAAGAGACTCAGAGCTTAAGCTGCAAGCTACAGATTTTGAAGTTTATCAAATAGATCGGGGAGGGCAGGCCACTTTGCATAACCCCGGGCAGCTTGTGATCTATCCAATTATTTCTTTAAATGATTATAATTTGAGAATTAAAGATTTTATTTTTTTGTTAGAGCAAGTGTCTATTAATACATTAAGTGAATTAGGGGTAGAGAGTTTTCGTAAAGAAAATTCTCCAGGCTTGTACACAGAAAATGGGAAAATTGTATTTATCGGCATACGCATAGATCAAAAGATCACCCGTCATGGAATTTCTATTAATGTAAAAAATAACTTATGGGATTTTGATAAGATCCGCATTTGTGGTCATGACTCTCAATAACTAGATGAGCTAAGTCGAATGAGAGATCATTCTACTTATGGGGTTTTTAACTTATGGATTAAAAACTGGCAGAAACAATTAAAATCTATTGACCTAGTGGCCCTCTAATTATTCGACAACCAAACTGTGGTTGCTCAGGATTATACCTGGCAATTGTCACGGGTCCAGTGCCTGCTGCAACGATAATAGAGTGATCAGATTTTCTTTGTGAAATTTTTGATAGAGACAGAGCTGCGCTAGATAAATTACTTCTTGCAATACAGTCATTCTTTTTTAGTCCAGAGACATAAACACAAGAGCAAACTTCTTTTGCAAGAATACTAGATAAAATTCCTGTTTTCATGGCATAGAGTCCATCACCAATTTCTTTTGCATTACTTATAAGAGGAATAAAAAATATAAGAATAATTAATTTTTTCATTATTTGACCTCTACAGAATTTTTAGTAAAACAGGCATTTGCATATTTCATGAACTTATTAATTTTTGACCAGTATTCGTTATCATAGCCAACACGAGCAATAACTAAGTTTTGTGAGGGCTGTACCATGATCATCTGTCCATAATGTCCAGCTGCTAAAAAGAAATCATCGGAGACATCTGGAAAGGGCTTTGGTACATCTTTTTCTGGAACGGGTACATTAATCCACAATGTGCCGCCAAAAACCCCTTCTTCTATAACATAGTCGCGATCGGTGGCTTTTTCTTTAATGACAGGAGCGGTACTTCTGGCCCAATCAACCCAACCCTTTGGTAAAACTCGTTGATTCTCCCACATACCATCATGCAAATAAAGGTAGCCAACTTTTGCCATATCCCTTGGGGTCATATAAAAATAAGAGGAGCCTACAAAATTTCCTGCAGCATCTTTCTCTATGACAATATTCTTAGCCCCTATTTTATCAAACAATAATGTCCATGGTAATTTATCGTAGGCTTCATCACCGTATATCTTGCGGAGTAAGTACATGAGTATGTTTGAGTTTCCACCACTGTAGTTCCATTTTTTCCCCGGGCCAAATTTCTCCATTGGTGAGTTAAGAGCAAATTGTGCCATATTCTTATAGCCCTCAGTATAGAGCATAGGCAGCACAGTTGAGTTTCGGATGTCGCCATCATAAGCTTCGTGCCAATCAAAATTAGCACCCATAGTAATAAGGTCACTAATTTTTATTTGATCATAAAAATGAGCATATGGACCATTGTCGATTCGTTCAGAAGATGGAATATAATCTTTAAGATAATCATCTAAAGAGAGTTTCCCGTCATTAATAGCGGCTGCAACGATAGTAGCTGTAATGGTTTTAGATGCAGACCAGAGACCATGTGGTGAAACATCCTTATAGAGAATAGATTTGTTTCGAGATGAGCTTTTTCGACCTGGGAATTTTTTCAAGTAGAGTGGATCATAGTATTCATATTTTATTTTCCCGTCTTGAATAACTACAAGCCCATCTGTTTTCATTCCTTTATCATTAGGAGTTCTGCTAATGGCATATTTAGTAAAATCAGAGCAATGGTTACTGGACATATTGGGTTGTAAGGACTTTTG
>CAYMKD010000273.1:0-4001 GCA_964390435.1 uncultured Pseudobdellovibrionaceae bacterium
GGAAAATGGCAAACTAGTCATTATGGACGTAGATATTCAAGGGGTTGATACATTTAGGTCTAAGTACCCGGATGCTAAGACCATTTTTATATTGCCGCCCTCAATTGATGAGCTGCGTCGAAGAATTGTTAAAAGAGATGGTAGTCTGCCTGCCAATATGGAAATTCGTATGATGAATGCAGAAAAAGAGATCGCAAGGGCTGGGGAGTTTGATTATCAGGTTGTAAATGATGAATTTGAGACATCTTATACTCGCTTTAAAAAAATCATTGAAGAATTGCTAAGTTAAGGCTACTTTGCACTCTTCTTGGAGGAGCTATGGCCCGTGTTACCGTCGAAGACTGTTTAGATAATGTTGAAAACCGTTTTGCTCTTGTATTATTGGTATCTAAAAGAGCTAAGCAAATTCTAAAGGGTTCAGAGCTCACCATTTCACAACGAGACAATAAGTATATTGTTAACTCTCTAAGAGAAGTAGCTGCTGGAACGGTGACTTTTCAAGTAACCGATGATGGCACTGCTGTTGAGCAGATCACCCGAGATCTTAATCGCTAATTATCTTTTGAAAACCGCGTTTTAGCTTGATACAGCTTTTCTAATAGTGCTGCGAGTCATTAAATTTCATATGATAGTATTATTTAATGCTCGATGAGATGGGCGAAGAAATCATTACAACTCCTGCTCCTCGAAGCATTGAAGAGCTAATCACCAAGATATTGGAATTCTATCCCAATGCGGATGCCGATTTTATTACAAAAGCTTATGAGTTTTCAGAAAAAGCCCATGCAGGACAAATTCGTAGAAGTGGTGAAGCTTACATCTCTCACCCATTATCTGTTGCTGGAATTCTCGCAGATTTAAAATTGGATTTAGCAAGTATTGCAACAGGCCTCTTGCACGATACCGTCGAAGATACCTCAGTGACCTTAGAGGATATTAAGCGTGAGTTTGGTGAGACAGTTATGCAACTTGTTGATGGTGTCACCAAGCTCTCAAGAATGAATATAAAAAACTCTTCTGATAAGCAGGGCGAAAATATTCGTAAGATGATTGTTGCTATGGGTAAGGATGTGCGAGTTATTTTAGTAAAACTTGCGGATCGTCTTCACAACATGCGGACTCTTAATCACATGCCTTATGAAAAACAAGCAAGAATTGCTCAAGAAACTCTAGAGATTTATAGCCCACTTGCAGGACGTCTAGGGATTATGTCTTGGAAGGTTGAGCTTGAGGATCTAAGTTTTAGGTATCTGCGTCCTGATATGTATTATCAGTTGATGCAAAAAGCTCAAAAAAATAAAAAAGAGCGTGAGCATTATATTAATGATGTAAAAAAACTGCTTGAAACAGAGCTCTCTAAAGTAAAGTTTAAATGTGAAATTCAAGGTCGATCTAAGCATTTATGGTCTATCTATCGTAAAATGCAAAGTCGAAGTATTGATTATGAGCAAGTCTATGACATCCTTGCTTTTCGTCTTATTGTTAATACTGTGAGCGAGTGCTATGAAATTTTAGGCCATGTGCACTCGTTGTGGAAACCCATTCCAGGTAGGTTTAAAGACTTTATTGCCATGCCTAAACCAAATAATTATCAAAGTTTGCATACGACGGTTATTGGCCCTGGTGGTGAGCGCATTGAAATTCAGATTCGTACTCAAGAGATGCATCTTATTGCGGAACGTGGGATTGCAGCTCATTGGAAGTACAAAGAACAAGGTAAAGCCAGTGAGCAAACCGCAACACAGTTTCAGTGGTTAAGAGATTTAGTTTCATGGCACCAGCAAGTGGGAAATGCCAATGAGTTTCTAGATACCATTAAGACCGATTTGTTTGAAACAGAAATTTATGTTTTCACTCCTAAAGGGGATGTTCGGGAGTTTCCAGAGGGAGCCACACCTGTCGATTTTGCTTATGCAGTTCACACCGACGTAGGTACTCGTTGCACGGGAGCTCGAGTGAATGGCCGGTTAGTGCCGTTAAAATATAAACTTCAAAATGGTGATACAGTTGAAGTCATTACCTCTAAAACACAAACACCTTCTAAGGATTGGCTTAAATTTTGTGTTACAAATAAGGCCAAATCTAAAATTCGTGCTTTTGTTAAAGAGGAGCAGCGTAAGCAGGCACTTGCAATCGGGCGTGATTTAGTTGAAAAAGAATTTAGAAAATTTGGCTTAGGCCACTTAAAATATTTTAAAGGCGAAGAGTTTGAAAAAGCATTAAAAGATTCTGGAGTCAGCGATTCAGATGAGCTCTATGTAAAAGTTGGTTATGGCCGACTTGAGCCTAAGCACTTGGTAGAAAAGCTGGCTCCTCAAGCTATAGCACAACCTACTTCTGAAAAAACAGATGACTCAACTAGCTTTATTTCAAAAGTATTTCGTTCGGCAGCCGTAAAGAAAAGAAAATCAGGATCCTTAATTACGGTGGATGGAATGGGTGATGTTCTTGTGCATTATGCGAAGTGCTGTTCTCCAATTCCTGGTGATCCTATTGTTGGGTTTATTACGCGTGGTCGTGGAATAAGTGTTCATCGTAGCGATTGTCCTAAAGCATTTGCTTTTGATCAATTACGCAAAGTGGATGTGGCTTGGAATAAAACGGCAGAGTCTGCACGTGAAGAGAGGCTTGTGCGAGTTCGAGTGGTGAGCCAGAACGTGTCAGGTTTACTTAAATCGATGAGTGAGACTTTTGCTGCCCATGAAATTAATATTCACAACGCACAAATTAGAGCTACAAAAGATCAAAAGGCAATTTCAATTTTTGATGTGAGCGTTAAAGACACATCTCAGTTAAGCAAAGTGTTGCTTGATCTGCAAAAGATTCGCGGCATTATTGGAGTGACACGAATCACACACAGTTAGTTTAGTAACTTCTTTGACATATTAAGATTTGCGTAACGTCATACCAAAGATAGCATGCATGCTGCTAGCTCCACTTAAAAAAATCAATATTTAGCTGGTATATTTCTTCTGATTTTGAATTGACAACCTCACTCTGAAGATCTTTGAGGACATCTAAAAGTTTTCTTTTGAATTTGCTTTGAAGCTTTTTGTTTGCTGAAAAAATAACTGAAAAGAAATAATCATTGTCTCTATCAATTTTAGATTGTCGTATTTTTTCAATTGTTTTGACGCGATTTAGAATTCCAAAAGCTAAAAAAACTGGTGAATCTTCAGGAAGATGTAGTTTGGGATCGCTTACATGATAGATGCTATCTTGAAATCGAATGATTTGCCAGCTTTGTAATTTAAGTAGTATTGATTGAAGGCGAGTGGAATTAATGCCAATTTTTTGACATATTTGATGAGGATCTTTTGCATAAACAGGAATCGTCATAAACATATGAACTAACTGCAAATCAATATCAGTATAGTAATCCCATTTATTATTATCTATAGAGCTATCTTTAGAAATTTGTATAGCCGACTCAGTTTTTAAATTAGCATTTCGAATTTTTATTATTTTGGCTTTCAAGAGACCCGCACGCTTAGAATTTGTTGCGATTTCACTCTCGCGTAAGAGTAACATAAACTCAGTTTCTGTAGGATTTAGCTTTAAGTATTCACAAGCAGCAAAAAGTTGATCCGCGTTTAAATGAGCGGGGCTATTGAGAACTTTTGATAGATAAGTTTTCTGAATTCTGCAAGCTAATGCCATTTTTTCAAATGTAAACCGCGATCCAAACTGCTTTTGCCTTTTGATCATCATGGATCTAAGATTTTTCTTATACTCTTCATTTTCATAGATATTCATAGTTCACCAAATATATAACACTTTATTCAAAATTGGTTAATTAATTAATATACAATTATTTGAACATAGCGCAAATTAGCGTTCAAGAGATCGAGCAATTCGACTCGAATTTAAACCTTCCAAGGAGAAGAAGCATGAAAAAGTTAATGATTATGAGCCTTTTAACAATATTTTCGCTGTCAGCTCAGGCAGCAATATATGACTGTAATTTGTCGGGTGGCGAAGCTAGCGATCCTTATACAGTT
>CAYMKD010000274.1:0-3996 GCA_964390435.1 uncultured Pseudobdellovibrionaceae bacterium
GTTTTAGTGGTTTGATTTTGATTCCACGTAGATTGAGCACTATTTTGTGATGACGGTAAAACCGAAGGGGGATTTTGATTTGACATACGTACAACTTCTCCTTTGTGAATGCCTATTTAGCGTCCCTCAACTGTCTCCCCCCGGATCCCAGCCAAATAACGCTTTGTGGCGTAGTGCAATTTACACATTGCGTGAAATTAATGCAAGTAAAATATTGCATTGCACTATAAATATAATGCAAAAAGATAGCAGGTCCAGCCTTAGGGTGCTTAATGAAAGCAAGTGAAATTCTTGTTAAATATCTAAAATACCTGGCTTTTATCAAAACAGGGTCGATTCATACTCTAAAAGCCTATGGCAATGATCTATGCCAAGCTATGAACTTAAGCCAATATGGTAAAATTTCATGGTTGGAGCTAAATCAAGCCCACATTGAGTTTAAAACTCTTAATAAAGAAGAACCAAAAATAAACAAGTCCACTTTAGAAAAGCAAATTCTCTCTCACCTGAATCTATGGTCTGATCTTGAAGCTAGTAGCCGCAATAGAAAGATTGCTAGTTTGAAATCTTTTGTAACCTGGCTTGAGGAGAGCGAGGGGCTAGATCTTACTCATCTTAAAACTCAGTTAAAGTGCCCTAAAGTGCCACGTAAAATACCTAGATTTATTAGTGCCGATGAAGCTCTAAGCATCCTAGATAAACTTGAGTCCCAGGCTAGTTCAGAACTAAAAAATCGAAATGAATGCCTGTTCTTATTATTATATGGTGCGGGCCTTCGGGTGAGTGAAGCTTGTACCTTGCAATGGAAACATATCAAATTGCAAGAACGACAAATTCGCGTCATTGGAAAAGGACAAAAAGAAAGATGGATTCCATTTCCAAAAAAGCTTTTAGAAACTCTTAAGCTCTTAACAAGTCACAAGCCTTACATTTGGGGCCCCAAACCTCTGCCAGTGAGACTAGCTTACGATATCATCCATAAGTTAGGAGAATCCGTTGGGCTTAAACGACCTTTGAATCCCCATGCCCTGAGACACAGTTTTGCCACTCATATGCTATCAAGCGGAGCCGGACTTCGAGAGCTTCAAGAATTATTAGGACACACAAGTCTTACCGCTACAGAAAAATACACTCATTTGTCTATGGATCACTTAGCTCGTTCAATGGAAAGTCATCACCCACTAGCAGGTAAAAAATGAATAAAGCAATTTTCTTAGACCGCGATGGCACTCTTATTGAAGATAAACATTATTTAAATGATGTGAATAATGTTGTTTTTTTACCTGATGTTTTAAAAAGCTTAAAAGCTCTCCACAAAGAAGGTTTTCTTCTTATCATAGTTACTAATCAAAGTGGTGTGGCTCGAGGCCTTGTAAGCATAGAAAATATAGAGGCGATTCATAATAAGATTGCTGAAACTTGCTTAAAAGCAGGATGCCCCATAGCCGCTTTCTATTACTCCCCTCATGGCCCCGATTCTAATCACCCCTCGCGCAAGCCCAACCCTGGAATGCTCTTACAAGCGGCTAGAGACCTGAAGATCGATCTACAAAGCTCATGGATGGTGGGAGATAAGATCATCGATTTGGAGGCAGGTCTCAATGCTGGCTGCAAAAGTATTCTACTAAGCTCTCAGTCAGTAAATGTGTCACAATATGGAACACAAGCATTTCAATGTCCCACATTTATAGAAGCAAGTAAGCTTTGTCTTAAAATGCCCTAACTACTGTCTTAAAGCGAAACACCTAAAAGAGCCATTTAAGTTTGCCCCCCCACAAACCGAACTAATACTTGTTATATATTATCAAGGAGCACTCATGTTGAGCCGATTTTTAATTAGTTTCGCTGCCGCATTTATTTTGGCTTTACCTGTCGCTAATGCTGGCGGAGTTTACGGTACCCTTATGGTTGTTAAAGGGGATGTTAAAGTAGAGTCTCGTGATGGAAAGACTCAAAAAGCAAAAATTGGTATGAAGGTATTTCCACAAGACACTCTAATTGCTGGCAAAGATGCCCGTGCGAAATTAGTCATGTCTGATAAAAACGTACTCAATATTTCTCCTGACTCTAAAGTCTCATTAAGTAAATACGAATATGATCCAAGCAGCAATAACAAAAATGTCGAACTGAGCGTTCTCTACGGTAAAGTGCGTGCCACCGTAGAACAAAAGTACGATGGAGAGAAAAACAAGTTCCATGTTAAAACTCCATCAGCTGTTGCCGGCGTTCGAGGAACTGACTTCCTTACTAGTTTCGATAGAAAAACAAACGCCTCAAAAGTAGTTACCTTTAGTGGTGCCGTTATGGTTGGTCAACCTGGTCCACAGGGGCAAATTTCAAATGCTGTTATGGTTCGACCAGGACAATTTACAGAAAGTGTAGCTGGAGCTCCTCCACAAGCCCCTGCTGCGATGCCTGCAGAAGAATTAACAGCTATGAAGCAGGACACAAGTGCTGACAGCAAAACTAATAGTGATTCAAACTCAGATAGAGCTCCTGCCAAAGAAGACAAAAAGGAAGATTCTTCTGACGACAGTAAATCAGAAAAGAGCTCAGATCAGAAGTCTGACTCTGCATCATCCGAAAGTGATGGTAAAAAATCTGACTCTGCAGAGGGTGATAAAAAAGACAGTAAAAAGTCTGATTCAAAAGATTCAGCCAATAATGAAGGAAATAAAGATAACAAGTCTGATTCGGCAAGCAAAGACAAAAAAAGCGACTCATCTAGTGATAAAGCTTCTGGAGATAAACCCAGTGGTGATAAGCCAAAAGCTGACAACGCTGGAAATGAAAATCCAAAAACGGAAGCTAAAAAAGATAACTCAAGCAGCACCACTAGTAATAGACTCCCCGCTAATAGTCCAGGATCAATGATTGATACTAAAGACTTAGGTCCAGATATTGGCAAAGATATTAACTTTGGCAGCACACAACCTCGTTTACCCACTAACTTTAATCCAGTTAAAAATCCATCTGTTCAACCAACTCCACCATCAACAAGCTTCATCAATGATGTTATCAGCTCTAGTAAGTCAAAAACTAATATTATAATTCAGGTTCCAAAATAGACCTGTACCAACAAAGCCTTAGCCTCATGACTAGGGCTTTTTAAAGCTCCTGTTTTTTGTTCTCTGCGAGAGTAAATTCCGCTATCCTTTTTACTGAACAAGTCTCAAGGAGAAAGATGTGCGGAGCTGGTCGAGTATTGTCCTATTACTTTTGATTTCTTCTTATACCCATAGTTGGGCTACAGATACTTCTAATGAATCTAATAGAGTCAAACTCAATCCTCAGAAGCCAATTAAAATTGAATATAACTTTAATCGTTGGAATCAAGATAAACTTTCTCCTGACTCAGCCTCACTACTTGTACGTGAGGTAAAATCGGGAAAACTTATCCGTGTAATTCTTCAAGAAACAGGAAATAATACTGGCGTCTTTGGTGGACAATTTTCTATCACTTGGGACTCTGGTAACGAAATAATTCCTGAAATTTATATGGTTCCTAAGTCTTTTTTAGAAAGCCAAACTGAATTTCCTAAAATTAACGAACTTATTAAGGACGGCAAAATTTTAAGAAAACCTTATTTTATGCGCACAGTATCTGGTGTTCAAATTATCACAGTTTATAATACCAAAACACAAGCCCTCAAAGCCTTTGAAGCTTTTCGTGAAAACATGAAAGGCAAACAAATTGTTGATCCTGCTGCTCTTGAAGCTCAAGAACAATCTGAACTTGCAAAAGAAGCTAACAAATTATCTGCTATGGCAAAAACTAAGGGGCTTGAGAGAAATCAACTCGAAAACGCAGAAAAAAAACGCAGAGAAGAATTAAAAAATAAAGACAATGCACTCTCTGCTGAACAAAAATTAAAACATCGCACTGAAGCCAAAAAACTCGCCGAAGAAGCTATGGCTGCATATAAGCAAGAGAACTATGCAGTAGCTGAGGAAAAGTTCAAAAAAAGCTCTGATCTTGATCCTAGCAACTCAGAT
>CAYMKD010000275.1:0-3985 GCA_964390435.1 uncultured Pseudobdellovibrionaceae bacterium
AGAGAGCTAAAAAGGGAATAAAAGTAGCTAAGCTGCGGCTCAATCCTGCCCGCTCTAGAGCATCTACAAAGGGGCAAAGTAAAAAATAAGTTACAAAAGCAAGCACAAAAGACACAAGCATATTGTCAATAGTGAGCAGTATTAAAAAGCTGAGTAGTAAAATCCCTAGAACGGCACCTAACTTAATCAGCCGTTCACGGTGAATAGCCCTTTGTGTGTAGGTTCTTTTCATGCTGAGTGCCTTTGTTAAGGAGTTCATGTTGAAGCAATTTTAATTCTTTACGAAGCTCAGAGATTTTTGCAGTTGTTTCTTTGAGTCGATAACCAAGGACCTCGGCTAATCTAAAGAGAATTTTAACTCCTGCAGCTGGGTTGCGTCCCATAATTTCAATAAGGTCTGGTTTAAAGAAACCAATAAGCATGGACTCCTCTTGAGCAATAGCACTGGCACTTCTTTTGCCACCTTCTTCTACAAGAGAGAGTTCTCCAAAAAAATCTCCATCTTGGAGGCGGGTTACAAAGCTTTGCTTTGGTGCATCTGTATCTGTAGTAATTTCTTCGATAAAAATATTAATGCTTCCAGAGGCAATAATATACATTCCAACGCCCACTTCGCCTTGACTAAAAACAGGTTCTCCAGGGCGATACCTTCTAACGTGTACAATTTTATTTAGAAGTCGCAGCTCTTGGCTACCGAGATCTCTGAAGAGAACATTCTCTTTAAGTTTTTGTGCAACACTTTCTTTTTTATTTTTATTTTTAAAAATATTATCCCAAAGTAAGTTCACCAAGAGTCTCCCCCAGAGTGCAAATATAGTTTTGTTTTAGGCATCCAACCTGTTTGCCCTGAAACATCTGTAATTTGAGCCCAGTCTCCAGTTGTTTGTCTAACAATAACTTCGGCGCCTTCAGGAAGTTCAAAAAGTGCAGCCTGACTTGCTTCAGGCGCAGATCTGGCAGAATCAACAGTCAGAACAGTGGCTCGTTCAGTCAGGTCATCGATGTATTTTGCTAAAGTCAGACTTGTGAAACATAAAAATCCAAGAGTAAAAATAAGCCCCATCCAGGGAAAGCTAGGATAGGGGGTTTCATTTGTTTCAGCTCGACGTCGCGCCCCCCAATATCGAATCCATAAAAGGCTAGCCGCAAAAAATAAAATCGAACTTACGGCCAAACTCATAGGTAAAGATAAATAAATTAAAACCTTTTTACGTAAAGTCGACCAAAGGGATAGAGATTTTGCAGGCACAGGAAGCTGCTTACTTATAAAATCTATGGAGCTAGCCGCCGTTACATTTTCTGGGTCCACATATTGTGCTCTGCGCAAAAAAGCAATGGCTCGTCCCTTTTGGTCTAATTGGAAGTAGCTTAGGCCCAAGTTTGATAGCAATAAAGGGTTATCAGTATCTTTGGAGAGGGTTTCCTCCCAGATTTTTGCTGCTTCGGCATATTCGCCGGACCGATATTTTTCAACTCCCAGATTGAAGTCCTGCTCTAGGTCTGCAAAGGCGGGTATGGCGACTAAAATTAAAATAACAAAATTTAAAATTGTGGCACTTAATTTATTGCACATAACTTAGTATACTAGTGGAAAGTTGCACTTCGTGTCTATCTTCGAGTAAAGATAAAAGGACACTAACTAGCCCCCGAAAGAAGGATTTCATGAAAACAGCAGGACAACAAATCTTTACCTCTGATGCTATAAATCAACAAATTTCTAAAATTGTTGAGCAAGTAGCAAAACACACAGAATCTATTACTGGGGTTAGAGATGCAAACCCAGAACTTCAAGCGCAAGCTCAAAAAAATATTGATAGAATTGGCGCGTTAAGAGGTCGACCTCTTTATTATCCTTTTGTTGGCAGTGGAGCCGGACGCGGACCTTACGTAGAACTAGAAGACGGAAGTGTAAAAATGGATTTAATCAATGGCATTGGAATTCATATATTGGGCCATGGCCATCCCAAAATTATGGCGGCTAGTGTGCGTGGTGCGCTCAGTGATGTAGTGATGCAGGGAAATCTTGAGCCCAATGCTGAGTATCAAGAGTTTTCTGAAAAAATAGTTTCTTTAGCTTCTAAATCAAGTCGACTGAAATATGCTTGGCTTGCAACTTGTGGAACTATGGCAAATGAAAACGCCTTAAAAATGAGTCGTCAAAAAAACACTCCTGCTAGACTTGTTGTTGCATTTAAAGATGCCTTTGCAGGTAGATCTACGATGATGGCTGAAATAACAGACAACCCAGCATATAAGCAAGGTTTGCCAAGCTATGACGAAGTTTTACGTGTTCCTTTTTATGAGCCAGGAAATAAAGATCAAACTTTGAATGTCCTTAAAGAACACGTAGCAAAACATGAAGGGCAAATTTCTGCCTTTGTTTTTGAACCTATGTTAGGTGAGGGTGGTTTTAAAAAAGCTAGTCGTGAATTTTTTGTGCCGTTATTAGAGTTTTGTAAGCAAAAGAAAATTGCTGTGTGGGCTGATGAAGTACAAACTTTTATGCGAACAGGGGAAATGTTTGCGTTTGAGACTCTTGGCATTGGTGAATACATTGATCTTTGTACAGTGGCCAAAACAGCTCAAGCTGCAGTGACCCTTTATACAGAAGAATACAACCCAAAACCGGGTTTGATTGCTGGAACATTTTCTGGGTCCACCGCCGCATTGGCCGCTGGAATTGAAATAATGAATATTATCAGCAATGAAGGATATCTTGGTCCAAATGGTAAGATTCAGCAAATTCATAATAAGTTTGTGACTATGCTTAACGAACTTAATGAAACGACCTGCAAAGGTCTATTACGAGATGCGGGTGGTATGGGGCTGATGGTCGCCGTGACCCCTTACGATGGAAGCAAAGAGAAGCTTGATGGACTTCTTAAGAGATTGTATAAAAATAATCTAATTGCTTTTTCTTGCGGCAAAGATCCTGTTCGTGTTCGGTTTTTAATACCAGCAGTTATGGAAGATAAAGATATCGCTGTAGCGAAAAAGATAATTGAGAAGTCTGTTCTCGAAGGGGTCTAATTGGATTTTATTGAAGCCTGTCGAAAGTTTATATCTATCGACAGTAGTCCTCATCAGGGAACAAAAGAAATTGCTCTTTTTGCAGCAAAACTTTGCAAAGAAGCTGGCCTTTACGTTGAGTTGCAAGAGGGAAGCATTGGAAATAATGAAGAACTAAATATTATAGCTCGACCACAAGAGCAAAGACCACCAAGTGAGCTTTTGCTGCAAACACATCTAGATACAGTTGACCCAGGCATGTACTCTCTTTGGTCTGATACGGCCTCAAATCCTTATAATGCCAGCATTTACAAAGATAAAATCTTTGGCTTGGGAGCAGCTGATGCAAAATTGGATTTTTTATGCAAGCTCTGGGCAGTTAAGGATCTTAAGCCTACAAAATGGCGAGAGCCATATGTTCTAGTTGGAACTTATGGCGAAGAGCTTGGTATGCTTGGGCTTTTAAAGCTTATTCGAAAAAACAAAATTTCTGCAAAGTATGCTCTTGTAAATGAACCCAGTGATCTTAAAATTATTCATGCAGCTAAGGGCTTTGCCACAGTGGAGATTACAATTCCGTTTAGTGAAGAAGAGGTTCAGTACCGTGAAGAGCACAATTTGCGTGAGAGCACATCCACTCAAAGTAAAATTTTTGTGGGCAAGTCTTCTCACTCTTCAACACCTCATCTCGGAGACAGTGCCATCGTTAAAATGCTTGAATACTTAGATCAACTTCCTGAAGGCATGGTTCTAATGGAAATAGATGGGGGCGTGAATCATAATACGGTTCCTAGCCATGCATTTTTAGAGCTTGATGTCGTGGGCAGCATAAATAACCCTATGGTTTATAAACTATCTCAAGTAAATAAGGCACTAAAACAGCTGCAGAAAAAATTTTCTAAATACAGTGACAACAGCTTCGCGCCACCTCAACCAACTTTAAATATTGGCATGATTAGAACATTAGAAGATCATA
>CAYMKD010000276.1:0-3976 GCA_964390435.1 uncultured Pseudobdellovibrionaceae bacterium
AATTTCACTTTGACTAAATCAGGTCTTTTTTGAATGGTAATAAGCCAGCTCACCAACTCACGCCACTCATTAATCTCAGCATGATTACCACCTAAAAGGACTTCAGGAACACTTTGCTCTAAAGCCTCTCTGGGACGTGTATAAAGTGGAGCCTCTAATAAACCATTCATTAGGCTATCCTGTTGTGCAGACTCAGGATGACCTAAAACCCCCTCAACTTGTCTTGAGACAGCATCAATAACAACTGCAGCAGCTAATTCCCCACCTGATAAAATATAATCACCTATTGAGATCTCTTTATCTACATAGTGATTTAAAAATCTCTGATCAACTCCACCGTAGCGACCACAAATAAGTATAACTTCTCTTTCTGTGGCAAGTTTGCTGGCCGTAATTTGATTAAAGAGATCACCTTGTGGAGATAAATAGTAAACTGTTTTGTTTAAATCTAAAGACTCCAATGCTTTTTGTAAGGGTTCAACTAGCATCACCATGCCATCGCCACCACCAAAAGGGCGATCATCCACTGTGCGGTGAACATCTCTAGTGAAGTCTCTGGGGTTTACATATTGAATTTGAATCAAATTTTTTTTTAAAGCTTGCCCCACAATACCCTGAGCGAGACTTGCAGCTACGATCTCTGGAAATAAAGTCACAACAGTGAATTTCATTCTTTAGAGCCCCAAGAAGCCACTTCTAATAAACCCTCTGGAAGTTTCATTTGAATGGTTTGTTTTTCAAAATCAATGTTCATCACATAAGCTTCAACAAAAGGAATCTCATGAGTGTACTCTAAACCTTTCACTAAAAGCAGATCTTGAGCCCCATTGCTAGAAAAACCAATAATGGTCCCAATCTCTGCTTCTTTTTCGTCTCGGACCGTAAATCCCTCAATCTCTAAGAGATACATACTCTCCCCAGGCTTTGAGATAAAAAAATCTTTCGAAATATAAAATAGCTGCCCCTTTAAGCCTTCAGCTGCGGTGCGATCTTTAACTTCATTTGTTCTCATAATCAGACCATCTTTATGAGCCGAAGCCTTAATCACTTGAAAAGTCTGTTGATGGTTATCTGATCTTAATTGAAATTCTTTAAGCTCTTTAAGCCAGCTTAAATCTTTGGAGAAGACGATAATGTAGAGCT
The DNA here is from genome assembly GCA_964390435.1 of uncultured Pseudobdellovibrionaceae bacterium. GTDB lineage: Bacteria > Bdellovibrionota > Bdellovibrionia > Bdellovibrionales > Bdellovibrionaceae > CAYMKD01. The sequence continues at coordinate 1,144 of CAYMKD010000276.1, forward strand.
CACCTTTAAGGCTATGAGCATCTTTAACTTTTCCAACTAATTGCCAATTATCTTGCATAAATAAAAAAAGGGCTGTGTTACCACAACCCTTCCATAAGTTTTAAATTAATTAAATCCAACTACTCTACAATTTCAAGTACGCTTCTTTTATTAAGCTTTGTACTTGCAGCATTTAAAATCGTGCGCATAGAGCGAGCCGTACGACCTTGCTTACCAATTACTTTACCTAAATCTTCTTTAGCTACTTTTAATTCAATAACCGTGGTCTGCTCACCAACGATTTCATTTACTTCAACTTCATCAGGCTTATCTACAAGAGACTTTGCCATAAATTCAACTAGCTCACGTAAGTTTGAAATATCCATTACAACCTCAACTCCATCTCAACAACTATTGGACTTTCTGTACTATTTTTGTTTTTCCAAAACTCTCATTAAACTGCGAACTCGATCTGTAGGTTGAGCCCCTTTTTTAATCCAAGCTTGAGCTTTTTCAATATCCATATCGATCTTTTTTTCTGTAGCACTTGGTGTTGGATTGTAAGTCCCAATAATCTCTAAATATTTACTTGTTGCATAACGACGCTGATCAGAAACTGTTATGCGATATTTAGGTTTATGCTTTGTACCAAATCGTGCTAAACGAATCACAACTGCCATTGAGTATTACTCCCTTATTTCTTCAAAGCCTAAACGTGTACCTGTTTTATAACTAGAGTGCAAGATTGAAATCATTAACTAAAAAGGGAATTTCATCCCACCTTTACCTGCTCTCCCACCCATTTTCATGACTTGGGACATCATTTTTTTAGTCTCCTCGAACTGTTTTATAAAGCGATTGACGTCTTTAACCTCAGTGCCGCTTCCTTGAGCGATCCTTAACCTGCGAGAACCATTTAGGATTTTATGATTTTTACGCTCTTTTTTAGTCATCGAGCTAATAACTGCCTCAATTTTCTTCATTTCTGCATCCGGAGGGCTCATTTTTTTTAGCTGTTTAGACATTTGCCCCATTCCAGGCAGAAATTTAAGCAAACTCTCAATGCCACCAAGTTTTTTTAACTGCTGCAGTTGTTGTAAAAAATCCTCAATATCAAATTCATTTTTAAGCATTTTCTTAGCTGATTTCTCAGCCTCTTTAACATCGATAACTTCTTGTGCTCTTTCTACTAAAGAAAGCACATCACCCATGTCCAAAATTCTTGAAGCCAATCGATCTGGATGAAAAACCTCTAAAGCCCCAACCTTCTCACCCATCCCTAAAAATTTAATAGGCACACCCGTGACTTCACGAATACTTAAGGCCGCTCCACCTCTAGCATCCCCATCCACTTTTGTGAGCACTAAGCCCGTAAGCCCTAGTTTGCTATTAAAGCCCTCAGCTACACTCACCGACTGCTGTCCCAACATGGCATCAGCTACGAGCAAAATCTCATGAGGAGGCAGAGCCTCTTTAATATTCACCAACTCTTGCATTAAAGACTCATCGATTTGCAGCCTTCCTGCCGTATCGATGATTAAAACTTCAACCATCTCTGTCTCTGCCCACTTAACAGCTTTTTTTACGATCTCAACAGGCTGCATTCCTGCTTCAGTCGGAAAAACAGGAACTGAATTGCTTTTACCTAGAGTTTTTAATTGATCAATAGCCGCAGGACGATAAATATCTGCAGGTACAAGTCCTGGTTTTTTGCCAAATTTTTGTCTGATATAAAGAGAGAGCTTTGCCGCAGTTGTGGTTTTACCAGCTCCTTGAAGGCCCACTAGGAAAATAACAGCCGGTTTTTCGCGCAGATTTAAATCTACCGCCTCACCACCAAGTGTCGTGACAAGTTCATCGTGCACAATTTTAACAAATTGCTGTCCAGCTGTTAAACTAGATAAAACCTCAGCCCCAAGTGCTTTAGCTTTAACTCGATCAATAAAATTTTTAACAACTTTAAAATTAACATCGGCCTCAAGAAGACTTAAACGAATTTCTTTTATCGAATCCTCGATATTGCTCTCAGTAATTCGGGCTTGGCCTTTGATTTTTTTAAGACTGCTTAGTATTTTATCTGATAACCCTTCGAACATTGCTTACCACCTTGAAAAAGACCCTTTACTGACACTTACAACTGCCAAGAGATAAAAAATAATTAAACTCACAAACGAAATACCCATTGAAAACAAAGGATCAATATCACTTGCTCCTAAAACTCCATAACGAACCCCATCAATAAAGTAAAGCAGTGGGTTAAAATGTGAAACCATTTGCCATACTTCACTCAATACTCGAATAGAGACAAAAACCCCGCCCAGATAGGTTAATGGAATTAATATAAAAGAGCCAAAAAGGGCAATTTGCTCCATCGATTTTGAGAAAAACCCGATGGAAATACCCAGCATTGAAAAGGACAAACCACCCACGACGATAAAATAAATAAAGTACCACGGATGAGCCATACCAAGCCACTCCCCTTTTGAGTAAAGCATAAAGAGAGTGCCCACAAAATAAGTGATTAAACCAATAATTAGACCTCGAACTAAACCACCAACACTAAAACCCCAAACTATTTGCATGTTCGAGAGCGGAACAATTTTTAAATCTTCAATATCTCCTGAGAACTTAGAAGTAATAATAGAACTTGAAGTGTTTTGAAAGGCTCCATTGAGTAAGCTCATCATCACTAACCCCGGAATTATAAAGGCTAAGTAACTAGATGCCCCAGGCATATCCACTTTGGAGCCAAGGCTGACACCAAAAATAAGTAAATATAACAACATACTTGAAATAGGTGTGAGCACAGTTTGAGAAATGACTTTAATAAAACGCTGAATCTCTTTATTCACCA
>CAYMKD010000277.1:0-3975 GCA_964390435.1 uncultured Pseudobdellovibrionaceae bacterium
AGAGCTTATTGTTGAAGATGAAAATAGCAAACTAAGTTGTGATTCAAAATCCTTTGGAATGACACCTGTACAAAGCTATTCATGTCAAATTCAGTCTGAATAACAATGAGTTTTTATAAGAAAACTCATTGTTATTACCAACGCCAGAGCATTTCGAAAAGGCCGTAATAGGCCTTTTCGGCATCAATTTCGTATTTAGAAATATCATGAGTGTTTAAAGATAAAGAGAAGTGATAGGTATCCCAGATCCACATATAGGCCACATATCCACCGACAGCTTTAATTTCAAAATTATAGATTGGGCCAAATAGAAGTCGGTTCCAATCATCCATAACAATTTCGTAGCCACTTTGTAGAGAGTTGGTACCAAAAATACGAATAGCAGGTTTTTCTTCTGAAAGCTTCCAGCTGCTAAGCCCTAGTTGCAAAACAGTGTGTGAAATTTGTCTTCGACTAGAGACTGAGTCCCAGTAAAAAGCGAGAGAGACAGAGCCTGTTTTTTCAAGGTTATTATGAGCACCAGAAAGACCAATTGAAACAGTTTGTCCATCATCATTATAAATTCTCAGTTTTGAAGACAAGTTGTAGTTATCAGATAGAAATCCAGTAACCCAAGTTCCTAACGACCAATAATTATTTAAGCCATATTGATAGTAACCAGCAAAGTAAGCCAGCTGCTCATCTTTTGCTAAAGTCTGCGCTGTTTCGCCAATTTGAATTCCTTGGTAAACGAGGGGTTTATACCTAGCTGAGATTTCTGGGCGATCATGGATAATAAGATCTGTATTGCCTTCGTAAATTTCTGAGACAGATTTTAAATCCACAAGAGCTACAGTATCACCTGGAGCCACAAATTGATTTTTTAAATTTCTAGTAATTTTAAAAATCAATTTAAAGTTTCCACTGTCTTGTTTTTCAATATCATTTAAATGAACATAAGAAATCACTTCGGGGTTTTGATCATGGGAGAATATGGGATATTCTTGTCTAATTTTCCATTGATTTGAGTTGCTCTCGGCAATCAGGGTATAATTATCAGGAAGACTCAGAACTGTGGCCGAGATATATTCTGGCATTTTATTTTTTGCTGACACTAAAATAGGGAATAACAAAATTGGTACATGGTACACTTTGTATCGCAGATGCGTTATAAATGATGCACTTGCGACACGAAGTGTACCATGTACCAATTTTAAAGAATTTTGCCAGAAGCTGGAGTTTGATACTGCCATAGCCATCCCTTAAGTAGTTGAAGCAAAGCTTGGGCACCGTAAATCAATTTTTCTTTTTTTGTAATCGGATGGGGATTAAACAAAGCTTCTTTGCCTTTGCGACGTATGGATTCTCCGATGCCATAATAATTTTTTTGAATACAAGCAACAACAATGGCTGAGCGCCAAGGCAAATACTGAAGTCCCGCAAGGCCATTGGCATAGAGACAGTCAGCTCTTTTTAAAAGCTGATCCACAAGACGAAATAGACGATCTTGATTAAATTTAAATAAAAGCTGATTGGCTTTTATACCCAGATTATCTAAGTCCTCTAAGGGAAGATAAATGCGGTCTCGTCCGTAATCTTCTCTAATATCTCGACATATATTTGTGATTTGCATGGCTGAGCCCATATCAATTGCATGTTGTATGGCCTGTGCGTTTTTCACTCCCATTATGTGACACATCATTGCGCCTATGGTGCCCGCAACACAGTAGCAATACTCTCTTAGCTCTAGCCAGTTTTGATACTTATTTGCATTTAAATCCATTTCAAATCCACGCAATAAATCATAAGGATATTGATAAGGAATTTCGTATTTATGAATCACATAATGTAGGGCTTGTAGAGGAGATGGGCAGCTTTCTGGTAAACTGGCTGCCTGAGGAGTTTGGTAAATCAATAAAAGTTCTTTTTTAAAACTCTCTAGATGAACACTTGCAGTGCTTGCATCGGTAGCTTCATTAATTTGCTGATCGCAATGTCGACACCAACTATATAGAAACCAAGCGGCTTTGCGTCTTTCGGTATCAAGTATTTGCCCAATAAAACTCCGCAAAGAAGAGCGAATTTTTTTTAAGGGGGTTGGTCTTAGGAGAAACTCAGAGGACATGGGGCTCACTTCCACTGACAACTTGTGGCTGATTTTGAATATGAACAGGTTTTAGGCTTGAAGAAAAATCTTTAGCTATTAACTCTGCCGCGATCCTAGCAGACTTACTTACTTTTAAATAAGGGGCATCGGTATTTATATCTGTACCGATAAAGTAAAGACCTTTAATTTTTTTGTTGGACAAAAAAGAAAGTTTCAAAAGTGCAAAATTAATAAAAAACAGAGGTTTGCTGTTTGTGTTACTTTCCAAAGTTTTCATTTGAGTTTTAGCTAGAGGTTCATCTCGTAAAAGTTCATTAAAAGTATAATTAAGCTCGTCATTACAGATAACAGCATCACCAGACCAAACTCGGCTGCAGGTGGTGGCAAGCCCTGTGACTTTTCCAGTGTCTGTAAGAATACGGTCTACTTTTGTATTTAAGAAAAGCTCACCACCTAAATTTAAAAAATAATTACTCAGCTTTTGACTTTTCTGCGTGTGAGATAGTTTACAACAGGGGCGAGGTTCTTTTTCAAACAGAGTGACTTCGTAGTTACTGGCCTGCAAGCGAATGGCTAAAGGAAGCCCACCAAAATCACTTCCAATTACAGCTATTTTTGCAGGTTGTGTCATGGCGAAATCCTTTTATTAAAGCACTACAGAAATACCAGCAGGCTACCTGTGGGTCACCGGAATTTAGGAATTCTTTTAAATCTAAACATGACACTTGGCGCGTTAGGTCGTAGGAAGGTCTAAACTCCAGAATTTAAAGCACTTTTCCACAAGCTCTTGTTCGCAGCGGTGGGCTAAATTGGCTTTATATCTTGAGTTTAATAGACACGAGCCAGAGCCCACGGAAGTTTGCCAAGTGGCTTTGGCTTGAGTTGTGCTAATTCTTTTTAAACTCAGAGTTAAGTCCATCTTATCTAAAAGAGTGCGCTGCGAGTAAATAAAGTTTTTAGATTGGCCAAGAAGTTTATTTAAACGCGAAAATAAGTAAGTGCCTGAGCTTAGGTCTTCAATTGCAAAGCTATGATAAAGTGAGAGTTTATTTATAAAAGTCTCTAAAATATTTAATCCCGGTGATTGATAGAGATAATCTTTTAATTCTTGTTCTAGTTTATTTTGCCAAAGAGCTGCGTGTTTATGTTCCGCTTCAGGGAAAATCAATTTTACTTCTACAAAAGGGGCATGAACTCGGTAGCCTATGGTGTGTGAATAATCCTTAAGAGCTTGCTCTGTTAGGTGAGCAATTTCAGACTCGCCTGTACCTAAAAAATTCCAGATAAGAGTTTTTTGTTTTGGCAAATGCTGAGTCAGGTTTTTTAATTTGATAAGAACGTGGGGCCATAGAGCTTCAATTTCTCGAGGGGGACCGGGTAAAACAAAAATAGACTGCCCTTGATATTGTAAATAAAAACCATCAGCGGTTCCGAGGTTATTGGGTAAGATTTCAGCTGTTTCAGGAAAAAAGGCTTGTTGTTTTTGCATTTCGCGTACAATAACCCCGCGCTCATTAAGGCGACTTTCAATTTGTTGCCATACTGAAGCATTAAAAATTAATTTTTTTTGTGTCCACTCGGCAATGACTTCTCTGGTGAAGTCATCTCGTGTAGGTCCTAAGCCTCCTGTTACAAAATAAAGAGTCTCAGGACTTTGCCAATCTCGTAGAGCCTTGAGCATAAGTTGGTGCTCATCAGGAACCGTGATATGGGCTGTCGTCTTAAGGCCAAGCTCGTCTAATTTTTGCGCCAGCCAAGTGGCGTTGCTATTGAGAATTTGTCCTGAAGCAACTTCTGTTCCTATACCAATAATTACAACTTGCATAAAAATAAGCTAAGCCCTTCTAATTTATTGGGCAACTTTCTTGTTCTAACGCGACTAGAAATAA
>CAYMKD010000278.1:0-3962 GCA_964390435.1 uncultured Pseudobdellovibrionaceae bacterium
TAAGAAATGCCACCTAGCTTAGTTTGAACCTTGCATTTTAGCGGTGGAGTGGATAGGAAAATCTAAACAACCAAGTAACGGAGCTGTTAAATGTCTGATTTTAATTACAAAAACTTTGATCTCTATAATCCCACATCTGAGCACAGTATGCTTCGCGATATGGTCAGACAATTTGTGCAAGCGGAGGTTGAGCCTCAAGCTCACGAGTACGATCGTAAAGAACAATTTAATTTAAATTTATTTCGTAAACTAGGTGATTTGGGTTTGTTAGGAGTTACCGTATCTTCGGACTTTGGTGGCTCAGGTCTTGATGCCACTGCGGCAGTGATTGCTCATGAAGAGATCTCGGCTTCAGATCCAGGGTTTTGCTTGGCTTATTTAGCTCATGCCATGCTTTGTGTAAATAATTTGGCTGTTAATGGTAATGAAAAGCAAAAACAAAGTCTTTTGCCAAAACTTTGCAGTGGTGAGTGGGTGGGGGCTATGGCGATGTCCGAGCCTGCCATTGGCACAGATGTATTAGGCATGGCTACTACAGCAAAACGACAAGGGGATCATTATATTCTCAATGGTCGTAAAATGTGGATCACCAATGGGGCTCTTGATGATCAAGGTACACCGGCAGATTGCATGCTGGTATATGCTCGCACTGGAGATAAAAATGGCAAAGTGCAAATTTCAACTTTTATGGTTGAAAAATCTCACCCTGGATATTCGGTTGGACAAAAGATAAAAGATAAATTGGGGATGCGTGCTTCTAACACGGCCGAAATTGTATTTTCAGATTGCAAGGTTCCAGCAACAAGTCTTGTTGGTGCCGAAGGCGAATCTATGCTTCATATGATGCGAAATCTTGAAATTGAGCGCTTAACCCTTGCGGCTATGAGCTTAGGACTTGCAAGAAGATCTATAGAGATTATGAATCGCTATGCGACAGAGCGAGAAGCTTTTGGTCAGCCACTGAATCGCTTTGGTCAAATTCAGCGCTACATTGCTGATAGTTATGCGGAATATAAAGCAAGCCGCGCTTATGTTTATGATGTGGCTAGAAAATTAGACCTGAATCATGAGGGCAACCGTGTGGACTCAGATGGTGTGAAGCTTGTGGCAACGACTATGGGTAAAAATGTGGCCGACCGAGCTATTCAAGTTTTAGGCGGTTATGGTTATGTGGGTGAGTATGTGGTTGAGCGCTTATGGAGAGATGCCAAGCTTTTAGAAATTGGTGGTGGAACGCTTGAAGCGCATCAAAAAAATATCACTCGTGATATTGCCAAATCTCCTGAGATTATTTTTAAATAATGTCGCGATTTCCACTTGAGAGTGAAATTGAAATCAAGCCTAAGTTAAAACTTCAGGCCTCGCAGATCGCTCAGATCGTAGGGCCGTGGCTCACTCCAGAGCGCTGTGAGAGAATCAATGAAGTCGTAGATCATCGAACTTTTAATAGCACGGTTGTGCTAGAAGACATTTATGACCGGGGTAATGTTAGTGCAGTGATGAGAAGTGCTGAGGCTTTTGGTTTTGGCTCTTTACATGTCATTGAAAGTGGTGAGAGGTTTAAGGCAGCCAACCGAGTCACTCAAGGTGCGGACAAATGGCTTGAGGTTCGGCGTTGGAAATCAACAGTGGATTGTGTGAAGTCCCTTAAGGGTCAAGGCTATAAAATTCTAGCGACGAGTTTAAAAACAAAAAAATCTATTTCAGACGTGGATGTCACAGGACCAACAGCTTTTGTTTTAGGGAACGAGAAAGACGGGATTTCAGATACAATGGCGGAACTTGCTGATGAGTTAATCCTTATCCCAATGCAAGGTTTTGTACAGAGCTTTAATATCTCGGTTGCTGGGGCTTTATGTTTGTATCATATCTACTTAGAGCGAGTGCGAAAGTTTGGCAGTCATGGAGATTTAACTGCTGCAGAAAAAGAAGTTCTTAAGGCTCACTACTATTTGCGCTCGTTAGACTCAGCGCCTGAGAAAATAGAAGCTTGGTTAAAACGAGACTAGTATTTAGAATATTAAATATATAAAAAACCTTTAGCTCAAAGGTTCGTGCCGATATCACTTTCGATTTGTGAAATGGAATTTAGATTTTCATTACGCTTTTGTTTAAGATTTAAAAACTGATTTTCAAGATTTTTTTTGTCTTGAGCGGAGAGTTGTTTAACTCCAAGTTGGATTGAGAGGCGGTCGAGTTGGTTGCCGATTTTCTCATTATCTTTAGCGAGTCCATACACGATAAGGCCCTGACGGTAGGCCTTTAAAAAATCTTCTTCAAGATTTTTAGGGCAAGTGCCATGATAATTTTCACCGGCCCTACCTAGCTGGAAACCACGATCAGGAGTACAGAAATCAAGTAAGCCAGCTTCACGGCCCAGGCGATAAGCTTGGTCATCAATTTCTTTTACAGAGCATTCTGGAGCAATTTCAGTTGGTGGCTGTGAAGCTCTACCGAAAGAGCCATCTTGTCTGCCAATTTCAAACCAATCTCTCCCCTCGCACGAGGCGATTGTAACTGGTTTCTGTGCGCAGCAGGTGAGAATCAAAATTAGTGGGAAAATAAGCTTTTTTTGCATTGAGCGCCCTTTATAGTAGCTATATTCATTTTTGTCTATAAATCAGCAAAATCATAGCTGACCAAGAGTCTTAAACCTTGCCGTTATTAGATTTTTTTCGTAATAAGAGGCAAATTGTTAAAAAGTTAGGCAGGACCATGACTTCAAAAAAGGCAAAGTTTACAAAAACTTCCACTTCTAAAGGCTCTAAAAAGGGCTCAAAAGCGCAAGCACAAAAGCTCCACGGCCAGATTGCTATTGAGGAGAATAAGCTTGAGCGCTTTGAAAACCGCACCCTTGTACGCAAGTACACGATCGAGTTTAGTTGTCCTGAGTTTACCTGCCTGTGCCCACGCAGCGGCTTTCCAGATTTCGCCACTATTTATATCAGATATGTGCCACACAAGTATTGTGTGGAGCTAAAATCTTTGAAACTTTATATCAATGGCTTTCGCAATCAAAATGTCTTTCATGAGGATGTTACAAATGTCATTTTGCAAGACCTTATCGACTTGCTTGATCCTTGGGAGATTGAAGTGGTAGGTGATTTCACTGTGCGCGGAAATATTAAAACTGTCGTGACCGCCACTCACTCAAAATAAAATTTATCTTGTTAGTAGAATGCTCTTCATCAAAGATTCTTGGTAAGGATTTTCGTAATCTAAATCAGCATGAGGAGTGGGCTTAAGTGTGAACTTTAAAGACTTAGCATGTTCAGTCATAACTCCTATGAACTCTTTTTTGCTCCAACGTTCAAAGTTGCATGAAAATAAAATTTGTCCTTTGGGCGACAGCACAGACGCCATTAAGGAGAGCAATTCTGAAAGATCTTTATCAAGTCTAAAAACTTTTTTATCAACTCTCGCAAAAGAGGGGGGATCACAGATAATTAAATCAAACTTACGGTCTTTTCTTTTAGCTCCCTCTAGAAAATAAAAGGTATCGCTCGACCAAAATTCATACTCTGTCGGATTTAAATTATTATGTGTAAAGTTATTCTTACTCCACTGAATAAAGTTCTTACTTAAGTCAACAGTGCAGACACTTTTTGCTTTGCCTAAAGCTGCATTTAAACTAAAGCCTCCTGTGTAGGCAAAAAGATTTAACACATTTAAATCTTTGCTATGAGCTTTGACCCAATTTCGATTCTCTCGTTGATCTAAAAAAAGCCCGGGGGATTCGCCTGAATTGCGTCTGAATTCGTATTTAATCTGATTTTCAAAGCCAAACCAAGTTTCAGCAACCTCACCTTGGCAAAGAGGCTGTGCGGGGGATTCGCCTTTATCGCCGCGATTGCGCATGTACATGAGGGCTATATTTTTATTATGAAATTTTTCTTCGAGAAGTGAAAACAAAAGATCTTTTTTCTCGTGCAATTCTATTTTATCTCCGTACCAATAAAGCC
>CAYMKD010000279.1:0-3953 GCA_964390435.1 uncultured Pseudobdellovibrionaceae bacterium
TTGCTTCATCGGCATTCGTACCACAGGATGTCCACCGCGTTCACTTTTGCCATCAACGACTTCTTCGTTAGCTAAAACAGTACGCATAGCTGGGCACCAATTTACAGGCACTTCTTTTTGATAGGCCAAGCCTTTTTCAAAAAGCTTTAAAAAAATAAATTGAGTCCATTTGTAAAAACTTGGGTCACAGGTAGAGACTTCGCGTTGCCAATCAAAGCTAAATCCAAAAGACTTCAGTTGTCGGCGAAAATTATCAATTGCTTTTTGTGTAGTGATTGCCGGATGAACGCCCGTTTGAATTGCATATTGTTCTGCGGGTAAGCCAAAGGCATCATAACCCATGGGATGTAAAACATTAAACCCTTTAGCTCTTTTGTAGCGAGAGATAATATCTGTTGGTGTGTAGGAGGCAAGGTGACCTACGTGAAGGCCGGCTCCCGAAGGATACGGAAACATATCTAAAGCATAATATTTAGGTTTTTTGCTACCGGCCTCGGCCTTGAAGCATTCATTTTTCTGCCACTCTTGCTGCCACTTGGTATCGATTTCTTGGTGTTTGTAACTCATGAGTAAAGTTTTACAAGACTTAAGCTGTATTTACAAATCCATTTTGTCGACTTTAAGCTGGCCTAGGGGCTCGACTCCAGTCTTGGCAGTAGAAACAAAGTTTTATGCTTTTGCTTAAGCAGAGTTACAATATTTAGATGCGCACAGCAACAGAAAATATAGAGCGGCGAATTCTCGTTGTCGATGACGACAAAAATAATCTTGATCTCATCAGTGCTGCCCTTAATTGGGAGGGCTACCAAGTCAAGACAGCGGAGTCTGGTAAGTTAGCAGAAAAACTTCTCCAAGAGTGGAAACCTCATATTATGCTTTTAGACATTAATATGCCTGGTATCGGAGGACTTGAAACTTTAGAGAGATTGCGCAGGCAGAAAAGTTACGTCTCAGTTATTTTTGTTTCTGGCAGGTCACATACTGAAGATGTTGTAAATGGTTTAGATGCAGGGGCCGATGATTATATCTGTAAACCTTTTGATCCACGCGAATTACTAGCACGAGTCAGAGCACAGCTGAGAATCAAAGATGTTCATGATCAGCTTCGCGATGCTAACGAAAAACTAAAAGAGCTTGTGGACATTGATGACCTCACGGGGCTTTTTAATATGCGCTCTTTATACCAGAGGCTGGATCATGAGTTAGATCGTGGTCGTCGTTTTCAACGTTCTGTCTGCGTGGTTATGATGGATATGGATTTTTTTAAAAAAGTAAACGATGCTCATGATCATCTCTACGGAAGTTTTGTATTAACCGAAGTGGGCTTTATTATTCGCAATAATATACGTACAGTTGACTTTGCAGCTCGTTATGGTGGCGATGAATTTCTCATCGTTCTAACCGAGGTGAATCAAGTGGGTGCTATGAATTTTTGCGAGAGGTTGCGTAGCACCATTGCCAAATATAAATTTGATAACGGTGAAGACTCAATGAATATGACAGCAAGTTTGGGCTTTGCTATTACAGATCCAAAGAATAACTCTATAGATGCTCGGAGCCTAGTCCGAGTGGCAGATCGTGCACTATATGATGCAAAAGCAGCTGGTCGAAATCGAATCTGTTTTTATGATTTAGCCGATAATCCAGAGTCGTCAGCTTTGCCAGAGAATTTGCGCCGTAAAATTGGCTCTCGCCATTAAGTCTTTTCGTATTAAATAAAAAGTTACCCTAATCTTTATTAAAAACTCAGACATAACGTTTGGCACTTGCTTGCTATTGAACAGATCATATTGAATCTACTAGTTACTTTTATTTTATAAGCCTCTGCGGGCCAGGATGGCCCCGCCGTAGGCGGAGCAGTAGCCATGGAGGGCGGGCTTATAAAATAAAAGTAACTAGTAGATTCAATATGATCGTTCTAGGCAAGCTGCGCACCAAGCCGAACTCGTTTTTAATAAAGATTAGGGTAACTTTTTATTTAATATGAAGAAACTTAATTAAGCTTAGGCGGTGCCTCTTTAAATACTTTATAAGTGCCATAGATATGATAGCGTGCTTTACACTCTATCTTCTTTTCAGAAGTTAAATCCACAGCATTATAGACCTTAACATGATACTGTTCGTGTAAGAGAATCCATATGCCTTCGCCATTTTTATCTGTGTAAGTAATCTTATGAGTAAACTCGCCAGCACTTTGGAAGCCGATGATATTGCCAGACTCGTCAGTAAGATTTCCTTGATGGCTATAAAAACTATAAAACTTATGTGTGTTGTTAATCTCTGTTTGGGTGCTTAACCATCTATCTGCAGCTGCTGTCTGGCTAGGTTCAGCATCACGCAGTTGATCAATGATATCAAGAGAGTCTTGTAAAGGATTTTCAGAAGTCACTTTACCATCTATCATAATTATACAAGGTGCTTCCACTCGCTTTTTTGAAGCCATAGCAGGTGCCGTAAAAGCGAGTAAAATAGCTACTGATAGGATTAATTTCATGATTTTTCCCTTCGTTTTTTTCCTAAGTGGGGGCTCAAACTTGGATATAGACCAAGTATTGACTTGTCACATCTTGTGCTATGATTTAAAAAAATGAAATTGAAAACTGGAACCATGAAAATATCTCATAGTAAAGAGTAGAGATAAATATGCCATAAACGAATAGTGATAAAAAATTAAGACTTTGGGCTGCGTGGCTTTCTTTACTAGTCAGCTTGCTAATTTTAGGAATGAAGTTCTATGCTTACGTGCTTTCGCACTCAACGGCTGTTTTATCAGATGCAATTGAAAGCATAGTTAATGTGGTTGCGGCCTCAATGGCTCTTGCAGTCATTCATTATGCCTCACAGCCTGCGGATACAGAGCACCCTTATGGTCATGGAAAAATGGAGTTTTTTTCTGCGGCTTTTGAGGGGGGGCTTATATTCTTTGCCTCAATTGTTATAGGGTTTGAAGCGGTTTCTAGTCTTATTCGTGGATCTGATATCAAATCTATTAATCTGGGACTTCTTATTATGGCCGCTGCGGGGGGAATTAACCTTCTGTTGGGTTTGTATTTACGCTATGTAGGTAGAAAATATAAATCTGCTGCCCTGTTAGGGAGTGGGGCTCATGTATTATCAGATGTTTGGACTACGGCAGGAGTTTTAATTGGCCTAGCCCTAGTGCTTTTAACAGGGTGGACTTGGCTTGATCCAGTGGTGGCCCTTTTAGTTGCTACTCAGCTAGGGCTTACAGGAATAAAAATTGTGCGTGGATCTATCGGAGCACTGATTGATGAGCAAGATGAGCAAGCTCTTAAAAATCTAGGTGAAGCTATTAGTAAGCATCGACAAGAGGGGATTATAAATATTCATAATTTAAGAATCATACGTTCTGGACGTTTCCATCATATTGATGCCCATGTGGTTGTGCCCGAATTTTGGGATGTGGCAAAAACTCACGAGAGAACACAAAGTTTTGAAAATGCTGTTGTGAATGATTATGAGTTCGAAGCAGAGATTGCTTTTCATATTGACCCTTGTGAGCAAAAGTATTGTTCACGTTGTGATTTAAATACGTGCCCGGTGCGTAAAGCCGATTTTGTAAAGCTTGAGCCTTTTTCTGTAGCTCAGATTATTCGTGGACCAATTGTGGAGATCCCATGAAGCGTGAACTTCATAAACCGAAATTAAACCCCACAAGACTTATTCCTAACCCCAGTGCTTATATTCAAGCTTTAGAGGGAGAGTACTCAAATTATGCTTATAGTGAAGAGAGAGTTTTAAGGTTTAAAGGTCTTTGGCGCAAAGAAGCCTTTCAAGTTTCAGAAGAGACAGCTTTAGATCTTGAGATCGGTACAGGCAATGGTGATCATTTTGCTCATCATGCAAATAAATATCCTGAGCGATGCTTGTTGGGGCTTGAGTTAAAATATAAACCATTGATTCAAGCAATACGACGTGCAGTGAGTTTGGGT
>CAYMKD010000280.1:0-3951 GCA_964390435.1 uncultured Pseudobdellovibrionaceae bacterium
GGTTAATGGCTCCACCAGGGGGGCCATCACGAGGGCTTGGGGGGCTGATATCCTCTACGGGTTCAACACTAATTTTTATTTTATCATCTAGTGCACTAAACTCTTGTTCTGAGTTTTCTCGCTGCCAAACTCGTACAGTTTTTTCTCCTATTTCATTTTCTGAAATAAAAAGGAACTTGAGTTGGTCAGGAGAAATTTGTGGTGAATGATTTTGTCTTCCAGGCAGCGCTAGAACTTCGTAATTTGTTAAATGACTCGTTTTTAGCTCATCAATTTGCTTTAAAAAATGTGTATTGAGATTGTTGAGGGTTTCTTTAAAAAGGTTTTCGTAGTTTTGTTGAAACTCATCTTCAATGGGAGTTTCGATAAAGAAGGGAATTCGTCCTCCATAGCGCTCATGAAGTCTAGCAATTAAGCCCGTATCTTTTTTTGCAATCATCTCACTCCACAGTTGTGAACCAAAAAGATAAGGTCTTGCTCCCATTGGCCAAGAGGGAACGCTGCTTTCATTGATTTCTGAAATAGTGAATTTTAATAGCTGATCCTCTTCGGCCAAGGCTCGTAGAGCAGCTTCTTGATAAAGAGAGCGAAGTCTCCCAAATTGACTTAGCCGGGTTTCCATTTCAACGGCGATCCCTTCTAAAAACCAGCGAGGTAGTAACATATTAGGCGAAGAGACATTGCCAAAAATATAGCGACCGGCTTTGAACCAGCCATTAGCAGGTTCAAAAGAGAGAATGTGAGTGTATTCGTGAATTAGAAATTCTAAAATCCAATCCCCATACTCAGAAATAGAGTCGAGACTTCCAGGCAAAACAGGGTAGGCCATGATTTGCGGATAGGGCAGCCTTGTTGCAAAACCATTGGCAAGATCAGTGGAGTCTTGAAGTGTTAAAATTGTTTTTGCAGGTTTTGTTTCAAAGTAAGGATCTAATAAAGCATAGGCCAACTCGGCTTTTTCAGCATAGATCCTTGCCAATTCATGTTGCTTAGCATCAAATATAATTTCAAAGTGGGGAGTGTTAAGAGTTTGCCATTGAGTGCTTGGATCTACTTGTGCAATTGCTTGGGAGCTAAGCAAGTTTAGAAAAAAACTATAAATGAGCATTTTGCTATTGGAGCATGTCAATAAAAAACCATCAATCAAAAGTTTGACATCTGAGTCAGTAGATTTAATGATGTGAATTGATTCAACTAGAGGAGGATCATCACCATGACGAAAAATTTTATTCTTTCTGCCCTAACGGCGCTTTTAATGTTTGGTTGTTCAAGCAGTAAAAAAGCAGAAGATGCAGCTGCAGGCGAAGGCGGAGCAGAGGCTATTGATCAAACAGCAATGAACTTTGATGCTGCTGGAAGTGATAGCGGAAATATTGCTGGCTTATCAACTATCTACTTTGATTATGATCAAGCTAACTTATCTTCTGAAGCAAGAAGTACGCTCGCGCAGAATGCTGAGTGGATGAAGGCGAACAATGCAAACGTTCAAATTGAAGGGCATTGTGATAGCCGTGGCTCTATTGAATACAACTTAGCTCTTGGTGAGCGCCGTGCAAAGGCTGTAAAAAATTATATGGTTAGCCTTGGGATTCCTGCTGCACGCCTAAGCATTATTAGCTATGGTGAGGAAAAGCCACTAGATCCTTCTGAAAATGAGTCAGCTTGGTCTAAAAATCGTCGAGCTAACTTTTTACCACTAAGTCAGTAGATCTATGAGTGGTGCGGGCTTTTTTACAAGAACTTGGCCGCTCTGGCTGATTTTTGTATCCCTTTCAGCTTGTGCCACAACTCCAAAGCCCATCGAAGAATATACTCTTGCTCGGGCCGCTATGGATGCGGCCCGCATTGTCGAAGCTCCAAGGCATGCGCCAGGGCATTGGCATAAAGCAGAAGAATCTTACCGTAAGGCGCAAGCTTTATATAAAGATAGATATTTTGAAGAAGCCAAGGCAGAATTTATAAAAGCGCGGCGATCTGCTGAAAGATCTGAAAATGCCGCACGCTTAATCCGTATGAAAACGGGTGAGGTGCTCTAATATGATTCGTACGACCTTAGTAGCAATTATGTGTTTAACGCTTTCTGCCTGTTTGATGACTAGAGAAAGTGTTAAAGAAACTGAACAAAAACGAACTATGCAAGATCAAGTAGTCAGTCTGCAAAAGACAACGGCTGATGCAAACTCTCGGTTTCAGGACACAGAGAATTCATTAAGACAGTATAATGGGCGTATTGAAGTTTTAGAAAATCAAGTGAGCCAGCTAACAGCAGAGCGTGATCAAATTTATAAAGCTCAGGTAGAGCTTAACCAAGCACAAAATCAAAAGTTAGCACTTATGCAAGAAGCCTTGGGAAAAATGGAAGAGCAAATAGCGCAGCTGACTCAAGAAGCGCAACAGTCGAAGAGTTCAAAATCTAATTCTAAAAGTTCTTCAGCTAAAAGCAGCAAAAATAACAAAAATCAGATATATGATGAAGCCGAAGGACACTTTGAGCAAAAAGATTGGAAGAAGGCTATTCTTTCTTATCAAAAATTCCGTGAGATTAATTCTAAATCAAAGCTTTTTGCAGACGCTACTTATAAAATTGGAGTTTGTTTTCAAGAGTTAAAAATGAAGACAGAAGCAAGATCGTTTTATGAAGAAGTCATTGCAAAGTATCCGAAATCAGACGCTGCTCGACGTGCGGCTATACGCCTTAAACAAGTAAAGTAAGTTATGGTTCAATTTAAAGTAATTCTGGCTGTTGAAACCAGCTGTGATGATACCTCAGTGGCAATAGTTCGCCATAATGGAGAGGTTTGTGCTCAGGTTTCTGCTAATCAAGATCTTGAGCACGCACCTTATGGTGGAATTGTTCCAGAGATTGCTAGTCGAAATCATACCATTCAATTACTGCCTCTAATTGAGTCTTGTTTAAAAAAAGCTTCCATGAATTTAAATGATATGGATGGTTTTGTTGTGACCAATCGACCAGGATTAATTGGTTCTTTAATTGTTGGTTTAGTTACAGTTAAAACATTGGCCCAATCACTTAATAAACCTTTTATTGGTGTAAATCATTTAGAGGGGCATCTTTTAGCTCCTTTTCTAAGAGATCAAGATTATCAACCAGAGTATGAATTCAATGAACCAGCTGTGGCACTTGCTGTGAGTGGAGGACATACGAGTTTGTATGAAGTGATTCAGTTTGGGAAGTATAAGGTTTTAGGGCACACATTAGATGATGCTGCAGGTGAAGTTTATGATAAGTTCGCTAAAATGTTAGGGCTGGGCTTTCCAGGTGGGCCGATGGTAGATCGGCTCGCTCAACAAGCTGAAACTGGAAAATATCAGTTTCCCAAAGCCTTATATAATGAGCAAACTTTAGATATGAGTTTTTCTGGTTTAAAGAGTGCGGCTCACAGGCTTTTAAGTCAGCTTAATCCTGAAACAATAAAATTAGATACGCCAAGATTATGTGCTGACTTTCAACAAGCTGTTGTTGATGTACTTGTATATAAGTTGCAAAATGCGGCCATTAAAACTGGTCATAAAATGGCGATTTTAACTGGTGGAGTGAGTGCAAACAGTGCTTTAAGGTCAAAGGCAACGACGTGGGCAAAAAAAAATAATATTAAACTACTTATTCCTCCTTTGAGATACTGTACAGACAATGCCGCAATGATTGGATATGTAGGTATTCAGCGATTAAATCGGGGAGAGAGTTCAGATTTAAAGTTAGGCCCTTCTCCTCAGTTGCTTTCTGGAGATTTTCTTTGAACATCACTGAACTCAAAGCAAAATTAGAGTCCATGGGCTTTGGCCCTAAAAAATCATTAGGTCAAAATTTTTTAGTTAATCAGCAGGTTATTGATAAAATTATTTTAGCAGCGAAGAGCTTTCACCCTAAGGTAGTATTTGAGATTGGTCCAGGTATGGGGGCGCTTACAGAAGAAATATTAAAATTTGATT
>CAYMKD010000281.1:0-3950 GCA_964390435.1 uncultured Pseudobdellovibrionaceae bacterium
GAACCAAAGAGTCCTCATGGAATTGACGTATCCCCTGATGGCAATTGGTTGGTGGTTTCTGGAAAACTTGATCCCCACAATACTATTTATTCATTTAAAAAAGTTATGAAGGCTATTGCTGATAAAAACTATGATGGAAAGGATAAGTACGGAATTCCTATTCTTAAATTTGATGCCGTTAAAGAGGCTCAAGTTGAAGTGGGTCTAGGACCTCTTCATACTCAGTTTGACAAAGACGGTTACGCATATACGAGTCTATTTTTAGAATCAGCTATTGCGAGGTGGTCATTGGGAGATCCTTATTTCTCCGGCAATCAAGCTTGGAAATTAAAAGACAAGGTGCCCGTGCATTATAACATTGGCCACTTAAGTTGTATTCAAGGAGACACCGTCAATCCAGGAAAAGGCTACTGCGTAGCTCTGAACAAATGGGCAATTGATCGTTTTAATAATGTCGGACCACTTCTTCCTCAAAACTTTCAATTGGTAGATACATCCGGCGATAAAATGAAGGTGATTTACGATCTTCCGATTCCGAATGCTGAACCTCATTATGTACAAATTGTGGATGCTTCTAAATTAAACCCAATAGAAAAATATGAGGTTGGTACAGATATTTACACTATGAAGAAAAGTCCCCATGCGACGGCTGGAGGAAAAGAACGTATTGAAAGAAATGGAAAACACGTTACTGTTTACATGACTCTAATACGAAGCCATCTTACTCCGGATGTTATCGAGGTTAATCGTGGTGATAATGTCACGATTCATTTGACCAATATTGAAGCCGCAAAAGATGCGACTCACGGGTTTGCTATTAGCGATCATGGAATAAACCTCTCTCTTGAGCCAGGAGAAGTTGAAACCATTGAATTTATAGCAGACAAATCCGGTGTGTTTCCTTTTTATTGTACTGAATTTTGCTCCGCACTTCATTTGGAAATGACTGGGCACCTTTTGGTAAAATAGTAGGTAACTTAAGGAGCCTAAAAGATGAATGATAAGTTAGATAAGGCTAGGCAGGAAGAAGGCTTGGCTTTACTTAGACTGAGGATTAAACGTTTTTTTCATACTAAAGTAGGAATTAGCCTACTTGTATGTACTGGCTCCTTAGTTCTTATTTCTTCCTTTTGGTTCCCTTATTGGAGTCTAAATCTAAAGGCACCTCAGTATCCAAATGGCTTACAATTATATGTATACATGGACCACGTTGAAGGAGATGTTAATGAGGTCAACATTCTTAATCATTACATAGGAATGGCAAGTCTAGATGAAGCGGCTCAATTTGAACGCCGCTTTGCGTGGTACGGCCTCTTATTTCTGGCACTGGGGGCCGTTTTAGTTATCCCAATTGGTCGCAAAGTCTACAAGGTTTTCTATGTACCACCTATTTTATTTTTACTCGGATTTATAGGCGATTTATTTTTTTGGCTTTACAAAGCAGGTCATGATTTAAACCCGGACGCTCCTGTGGATATTGCCCCATTTATTCCTACAATGTTTGGCACAGGTAAGATTGGTCAGTTTTCAACTGTAGCGTATTTTGGCATGGGATTTTGGATTGCAGTAACTGGTACACTTATTATTTTCTATGCCATTGGAAAAAAGAAGACAATTTGCCAAGGGTGCGAGGACTTTAAAAACTGCAAATTTGTCTGCAACAGACCAGGAAGCTGGATAAGTGAGGGGAAAATCTGATTTTTTTTCCACTGCTTTTATCATTTTTTTTACTTTCTATTGGATTTGCCTTCGGTAATTCCACAGCTCCATATGACCTTCAATCCGTAATTGAAAAATCCCCAGAAGGTTCTGTAATTGAAGTCCCTGCGGGAGTTCATAAAGGAAATTTCTTTATTAATAAATCATTACAGCTAAGGGGCAAAAGGGGCAGTATTTTAGATGGTGGAGGAAGGGACACTGTTTTAAAAATTTCTTCTGAAGATGTTCGGGTTGAAAATCTAACTATTATTAATTCAGGTGATTCTTTAGGAAATGAAAACGCTGGTATCCACGCGGAAGATAGTCCTGGAGTGGTTATAAAAGATATTCACTTACACAATGTACTTTATGGCATAAGGATTTTATCTAGTCCAAGCGCCACTATTGAAGACTGTGAAATAAAAGGTATGGAGCTTGAGCTTGGCCGTCGCGGTGATGGCATTAAAATCTGGTATAGCCCGGATGCCACAATTCTT
This sequence comes from uncultured Pseudobdellovibrionaceae bacterium, assembly GCA_964390435.1. GTDB lineage: Bacteria > Bdellovibrionota > Bdellovibrionia > Bdellovibrionales > Bdellovibrionaceae > CAYMKD01. Next base: position 2,196 of record CAYMKD010000281.1, read on the forward strand.
AATAATAGCATTGAAGGAGTAAGAGATATACTTATTTGGTATTCTGACAGATCCAAAACAATTGGAAATAAGATGTCTGGGAATCGTTATGGCCTACACTACATGTACTCTCATAATAACTTAGCTGCTGAAAATGAAATTAAAAATAGCTCAGTTGGCATTTATGGAATGTATAGTAATGATATTATAATTTCCAACAACAAGCTCTTTCACAATAGAGGCCCTAGCGGCTATGGGTTTGCGGCAAAAGAATCTGAACGGCTTAAAATTTTAGATAATTATATTGTAGGAAACCGAGAAGGTCTACACTTTGACAACTCTCCTCTTCAGGCTCCTAAAAATGAGGGAGAGAAGACTTTAATTCAAGGTAATTATATATCGTTCAATGATATTGGCGTGGGTTTTATTGGGATGGGAAACTGGAATTATTTTTATAAAAATGATTTCAAAGAAAATTGGCAGCAAGTGAGGGCTTTGGGGTCTCCAAAAATACTAGCCGAACTAGAGGGCAATTATTGGAGTGACTATCAAGGGTTTGATGTTAACCAAGACGGAATTGGAGATATTCGTTACAAGTCCGTAGATTTTGTTGATACGCTTGTCGATAGAACTGTCGCCTTCCAAGCTTTTAGATTTTCTCCGGTCATGTTTGCACTTCAGTACTCAGAAAAACTTTTTCCATGGTTTGTCCCAGCTCCGAAATTCGAAGATCCAAAGCCAAACATTACTACATTTAAGTCAATGTATGTCCGTCAAAAAGTATCTATTACTTTGTTAGTCTCTTCTGCGTTAATTATATTGCTTTCATGGCTTGTTCAAAAGGCAGCTAGAATATGATTGAGATAAAGGAGCTTAAAAATCATTCGGCAAACAGATAGTACTAAATGGAATAAATTTTAGTTCAAAAAATGAAACTGTTGGTCTTCTTGGAGCAAACGGCTCTGGTAAAACAACTTTTTTTAAATGTATCTTAGGACTACTAGATTACGAAGGAGAAATTCTAATTGATGGACTTGAGTTACGAAAACACGCTTTAGAAATTAAAGAAAAAATAGGATATGTGCCTCAAACTTTTCCATTGTGGGGGGATTTTAACATAGATGAAATTTTAAGATTTTTTTCAAAATTGAGAGGCGTTTCTTTAATAAAGCAAACAGAACTTTTAGAGCAGTTTCAGCTTTCTGCACATACCAATAAAAGTATTAAAGAACTGTCTGGAGGCATGAGACAAAAATTGTCTATAGCAATTGCTCTTATGTCAGATCCAGAAATATTGTTACTTGATGAACCAACAGCAAACCTTGATGCGTGGGCAATTCATGATATTTTGACAATTTTTCGTACATGGCACGGCCAAAAAACTCTTCTTTTATCAAGCCATAGACTAGAGGAGGTTCAATCTGTAGCAGGACGCATAATGCAACTTGAAAATGGAAAATTTGTTCAGCCCGACATTAATCGCCTTCGTCTTGATCCTTTGAGAGAGGAGAGCTGAAGATGAAAGCTACGATTCTTTTGGCAAGATTGACTTTCACAGAATTTTTTCGTCAGCGGTGGGTTTTAGGATTTAGTTTTCTATTTGCAGCTCTGGTTCTGCTCCTTTCACTTTCTGGCGGAGGAGTTATGGGCGGAATAGCCGGATTTGATAAGGTGGCCGCCACGCTGTTAAATATTTTATTATTTTTTATACCTCTTTTTGGATTCGTTCTTGGAGCGCAAATGATCTCTACTGATCGAGATAGTGATGCTTTAGAT